>JBBQIO010000609.1:0-3191 GCA_038325015.1 Polyangia bacterium | reverse complement strand
GCGCCGCTGGGTAGTACCAGCCGTAGGTCAATTCCAGGATGAGCTCGCTGCCCACGCCTACGTGCAGCTTGTCGAAGGCAAAGGTGCCGTCGAAGGCGCCGCCGTAGTCGGCAAAGACGTTGCCGTGCAGGCGCGACAGGTACAGCGGGAAAGTTTCGTAGCCATGCTCGATCCACACGATCGGAAAGCGATACTCGGCGTTCAAAACGTGGAACTGCTGCCCGGCCACCGACTGATAGGGAAAGCCGCGCAGCGGTGCCGACCCGGGCCGTGAAAAATCGTAAATAGCCTTGAGTAGATTCTGTTGCGGGTAGCCGCCCAGGACATAAACGCCCCTGTGCAGTGGGTCTCCTCCCGTGATTCCACCCGTGTAGCCGAGCGCGAGCACGTGATTGGCCAGCGCCCGTACCGGCCACGGGATCCGGATGAACTCGTCCCAGCGCCACGACGCCGACCAGGTGTCATATGTCGCGCCCAGCACCCGCGCGCTCACTCCGAGCGACAGCGCCAGATAGCGCCCGCTCTCGGGGCTGACCGAATACAAGAAGCGTCGCGTGTTCTCAAAGCTCCAGGCGAGAGCGACGCCAGCCTGCCGCCCGATATCGGGCCGCACGGTGAGCGGCGCCGAGGGATCGGGGATCGGAATTGCCGTCAGGCTATGGAACCAGTTGGCGCTGTAGCTCAAGGTCAGGCTCATGCTGTCGACCCGCCGTCGGTACAGCGGCAGTCCGACGCTGGCGCCGAGGGACCAGCTATCGCGGTCGTAGGTCAGGGTCTGGCCGCCGACGTTGAGGCCGGTCGACTTTTCCAGGCTGTGGCCGACGCCGACATGGAACGATGGCCACCAACCCGAAAAGCCGTAGTTGGCCGAGAAGGTGACGTCCGCCGCGCGTCCGGTGTCGAGCGCCAGGAGCATGCTCCAGGCATGGCGACCGGTGACGTCGGCGCCCGACAGGTTAATGCCGAGCTGCTCGCCGTACGCGTCGGGCGCAGCGTAGGGCGAAAAGACCCACGGCAGAACGGTCGGGAAGGGATTGTAGCTCCGGGTTTTTCGCGGCGGCTCCAAGCGCGGCAGCTCCGCGGCCGAGCGATCGACGAGCGCGGGCGCTGCCTCGGGCAGCGGCGACGACGCCGGCGGCAGATCAGCGATCTCGAGATCGTAGCCGTCGGCCAAGAAGCCGACGAACGCGACCCGTCCGTCGGTCGAGAGCGCCGGGTCGAACATCCCATTGACGACATTGCTGACGCGCTCGATGCGGCCACTCGCGCGCTCGTAGCGATAGAGATTGTAGACCTCGGTCCGGTCGCTGACGAAATAGAGATAGCGCCCGTCGGGTGAATAGCGCGGCTCGAGGTCGAGCGAGCGGTCGGCGGTCAGGCGGGTGGTGACGCGCGTCGCGACGTCCATCACGTACAGGTCGCGGTAGCCCCCTTTGCGCCACCACGAAAAGGCGACCTCTTTGCCGTCGGGCGACCAGGCCGGCGTGTAGGTCTGCTCGAAATTTTCCGCCGGCACGAGGCGCTCGACCGCACACGCTTCGGTCGACTCGCACGCGTCGAGATCGATGAGGCCGAGGCCGCGCGCACCGCGATCGTTGACCTCGAAGACGATGCGCTTGCCATTGGCGGAGATCGACGGATTGGTCGCGCGCACGCCATAGGTCAGCCGACGGCGTT
Organism: Polyangia bacterium; assembly: GCA_038325015.1. GTDB lineage: Bacteria > Myxococcota_A > Polyangia > Palsa-1104 > Palsa-1104 > JBBQIO01. Next base: position 1,514 of record JBBQIO010000609.1, on the reverse strand, counting down.
GGTGCGTCGCGCGATCGAGGAGATAGAGATCGTTGAAAAGATAGTTGGTGTCCCAGACGTCGGTTTCGTGAAAAACCAGCCAACGCCCATCGGGCGTCACACTGAGGCCGCCCGCGTCGTCGGTGGCCAGCTCGGTGGTTAGCCGGCGCGTCCGCGGGTCGAGGCGTGCGATGCGCTGCCGATGGGAGCCGTCGTCGTCGACGAACAGGATCTGTCCGTCGGGCAAAAACGCCGGCCGACCGACGTTGAAGCGCGGCGCCGTCAGGCGATGCTCGGGCGCCGGTGCGGGCCACAGCCCGCTTTCGCGGATCGCTTGGGCCTGCGCGCCGTAGCGCCGCTCCATCGAGGCGTGAAAATCGCGATACAGCTCCATCCAGGTTTTGCCGGTGACGTGGCGGATGGTGCGGTTGATGGCGCCGGGAATGCAGCTGTGGCCGTAGTCGTACGACATGCGCTCGAGCGCTTGTTGGCCGTAGGTGGTGGCGACGTAGCGGGTCAGCGCCGAGCCATAGAGATAGTAGGAGTTGCCCTGCGGAAACTGGATCGGCACGTGCGAGACCTGATCGATGCGCTCAAAGCGCTTCTCCAGCGTCGCCGCACGCAGGTACATGTCCCAGATCGAGTTGCGCAGCCGCCCGCCCGACGTTCGCTCGGACTCCTCGAACACGGCCAACCCCTCGAGTAAAAAGCGCGGCTGATAGCTGTTGGGCACGACCACTAGCCCGAGCCCCCAACCGAGCAGCGCGTTGAGTGTCAGTGCACACGGCCCGCCGATCGTCCCGAGGTGAAGGATGTGCGTGTACTCGTGCAGGAACAGTCCCGAGAGCCAATCGTCGTAGTCGTTGAGCTCGGCGCGGTCGTCGGGCGAGGTCGCGCGCAGGTTGATCGCCGGATAGGGATAGACGTTGGCAAAGCCGTTGTAATCGTCGGTGACGTCGGACAAGACGACATGCGTCGCGCGTCTCGCCCCCGGCCCCAGGTAAGGCACCAGGCGACGATAGGCGTCCTCGGCGACCGTGGCCAGACGCTGCGCGAGGGGCTCTTCGCCGCGACCGTTCGGAAGGTCATAGTAGTGAATATGAAAATGCGGCGTGTCGATCGTCCGCCACTTCTGATGGCCATCGCCCGCGTGCGCCAGCGACGCGGTCAAGAGCACCGCGCCGTATAGGCCGACCAGCACGAAGCGCAACATGGTCAAGCGAGCGGGCGTGCGAGCAGCTCCGCCAACGGCTCCCAACCGAGCGCGCGATAGAAGCGCGCGGCCGCGTCATTGCCGCGCCACACCGTGAGCAAGAGCTCGTTGGCACCCGCCTGGCGCGCCGCCGCGACGCACGCTTCGACTAGCGCTCGGCCACACCCGCTCCTGCGATGGGCGCGCGCGACGACCAGGCCATCGAGCTTGGCGCGACGGGCCAAAGCCAGACCGTCGTTCGTCGACGAAGGCAGATCGTCGATGACCAGGTGGGCGGCGCCGACCAGCTCGTCGCCTCGCTCGGTCACGAGCAGGGTCTGCG
>JBBQIO010000608.1:0-3196 GCA_038325015.1 Polyangia bacterium | reverse complement strand
GACGCCGCACCGTCGATGGTTGCGGTGTACGAAGCGCGCGGGCTGGTTCCGCGGTTGCGCGAGATCTTCGCCGAGAAGCTGCGCACCGACGATGGCGAGCTCGCCGAGCACCGCGACTTCGCCAGTTACGGAGCCCAAATGGATGCGTCACTGGTGCAAAAACTCGACGATCTTTTGCCCTGGGTGCGGCCGGGAAAAATCGTCGATAAAGGCTGCGGCACCGGAAAGCTCATGGTCGAGCTGTCGCGCCGCTTTCCCGACTCGTCGCTCGTGGGTGTCGATCTGTCGCGTGAGTTTCTGCGGCGTTGCGACGAGAACACCTACGCCGGAGGCGACGTCCAGCTGGTGCTGGGCGAGGCCGCTGCACAGCAGCTCCCGACGGGCAGCGCGACTACCGTCCTGTTCTCTTCGGTGATGCACGAGATCTACACCTACTCCGGGTATGATCTGACGCAGATCGATCGCGCGCTGAGCTCGGCCGCCGCCGAGCTGGCGCCGGGCGGGCGCGTGCTGATTCGCGACGGAATCAGCCCCGCTCCAGCCACCTGGCACCTGCGTCTACTCGACGACGAAACGCGGGCTCAGTTCGTCCGCTTCGCGGCCGAGTTCAAGCATGGCGCCGGCGCGCCGTACGAGCAGCGGGCCGACGGCGAGATCACGATCAGCAGCCACCTGGCCAACGAGTTTCTGTGCAAAAAGGACTACCAGATCAACTGGGCGATCGAGGTCCACGAGGAGTATGGCGCCCTGACACTAGAGGGCTGGCGCGCCGCGCTCGAGCGCACGGACTTTGCCGTGCTGCACGCCCGGCAATATGCCAACTCGTGGATTGTGCAGCACCGATACTTGGGAAAAGTAACGCTGACCGATGAGCAGGGCGCGCCGATCGATTGGCCGGCCACCAATGCGGTGGTGGTTGGCGAACGACGCTGACGAGTCGCCTTAACCGATCTCTTTGAACGTGACTTCGAGGATCTCGTACTCGCGATTGCCCTTGGGCGCGCGCACCTGCACCGTCTCGCCGACCTCGCGGCCGATGAGCGCGCGCGCGATCGGCGCGGTGATCGAGATCAAACCGCGCTTCAGGTCGGCCTCCTGCTCGCCGACGATGGCGTAGGTGACCTCGCCGTCCGCCTCGATGTCGGTCAGCCGAACGGTCGCGCCGAATACGACCTTAGTGCCCGACAGCTTGGCCGGGTCGATGATGTTGGACAGCGCCAGCATCGTCTCGAGCTCTTTGATGCGCCCCTCGTTGAACCCCTGCGCCTCTTTGGCCGCCGAGTAGTCCGCGTTCTCCGACAGGTCGCCGTGACCGCGCGCCTCTTCGATGGCGCGGACGATTTTCATGCGGTCGACCTCTTTGCGGCGCTTGAGCTCGTCTTTGAGCGTTTGCGCGCCGCGCGGGGTCATCGGAATTTTTGCTTCAGCCATGGTCGCACCTGTTGTGAATCACGAGTGATACTCCTGCAAGCTGCGCACGTCGAGCGGCCCTTTTTGCAACGCCGAAATCGCCGCTACCGCAGCGCGGGCCGCGGCCATCGTGGTGAAGTAGGGGACGTCCTTGACCAGCGCGGTTCGGCGGATCGAGAACGAGTCGACGATCGCGGTCTTGCCGACGGCGGTGTTAACCACTAGCGCGAACTGCCCCGAGACCAGCGCGTCGACGCAGTGCGGGCGCCCCTCTTTGACCTTGTTAATGCCCTCGGCCGGCACGCCATGGGTGCGAAAATAGGCCGCGGTGCCGTGCGTCGCCACGACGCCGAAGCCGAGCTCGACCAGCTTGGCGGCGACCTCGAGCGCCGCGGCCTTGTCCGAATCGCGCACGCTGATGAACGCTTTGCCTTGGCGCGGGTCGACGGGCAGCCGGGTGCCGGCGCCGATCTGCGCCTTGGCAAAGGCCAACGGGAAGGTAGCGTCGATGCCCATGACTTCGCCCGTCGAGCGCATTTCCGGGCCGAGCAGCGTGTCGGTGCCGGGAAACTTGGCGAACGGGAAGACCGACTCTTTGACGCCGACGTGCGCCGGACGGACCTCGACGACGCCGAGCTCGGCCAGCGTGCGGCCGACCATGACCCGCGCCGCGATCTTGGCCAGCGGCTGCCCGGTCACCTTGCACACGAACGGCACGGTGCGCGACGCGCGCGGATTGACCTCTAGAAGATAGAGCTCGTCGCCCTGCACCGCGAACTGCGCGTTCATCAAGCCGACCACGCCGAGCTCGGCGGCCAGGGCGCGCATCTGTTGGCGAATGCGCGCTTCGATCGCCGGTGACAGCGAGTAGGGCGGCAGCGCGCACGCTGAGTCGCCCGAGTGGATGCCGGCCTCCTCGATGTGCTCCATGACCGCACCGATGATCGTCTCATGGCCGTCGGAGACCGCGTCGCAGTCGACCTCGATGGCGTCGCTAAAGAAGCGATCTAGCATGAGCGGATGCTCGATGCCGCCCAGCGTTCCCGTCGACGAAGCGCCGGCCGAGACGACGCGCTCGGCGGCCAGCGCGCGCTCGACATAGGCGGCGAGCTGCAGCGGATCGTGCACCACCTCCATCGCGCGCCCGCCGAGCACGTACGAAGGGCGCACCATCAGGGGCATGCCGATGCGCTCGGCCACGGCCAGCGCCTCGTCGACGGTGCGCGCCGTGCCCCAAGGCGGCGCCTGGCAGCCCAGCTTGGCCATCACCTCACCAAAACGCTGCCGATCTTCGGCGCGATCGATGGCGTCGGCGCTGGTCCCCAAGATCTTCCAGCCGGCCTCGGCCAGCCCGACCGCCAGCCGCAGCGGCGTCTGTCCGCCGAACTGTACGATGATGCCGTCGGGCTTTTCGCGACGGCATACTTCGAGCACGTCTTCGCGCGTCAGCGGCTCGAAGTACAGGCGATCCGAGGTGTCGTAGTCGGTCGACACCGTCTCGAGGTTGCAGTTGACCATGATGGTCTCCCAACCCTCGTCGCGGAGCGCCATCGCCGCGTGCACGCAGCAGTAGTCGAACTCGATGCCCTGGCCGATGCGGTTGGGTCCGCCGCCCAGGACCAGCACTTTGCGCTTCTGCGAGGGCGCGGCTTCGCACGCGGTCACCGGCTCGACGCTACCCACCGTGCGCGCCGGCGCTTCGTAGCTCGAATACAGATAGGGCGTATGCGCCTCGAACTCGGCGGCGCAGGTGTCGACGCGGCGATACAGGGGCACCACGCCGAGC
>JBBQIO010000607.1:0-3198 GCA_038325015.1 Polyangia bacterium | reverse complement strand
GAATTCTCGATGTTGGCCAGCGGTTCGCGCCTGTCGGTCGCCGCCAAGAGCGGTCAGGTGGTGTTGGCGGCACGCGGTCGTTCGGTGCGCATCGGCGCCAGTCAACTGTCGCTCGTCGAGCGCGATCAGCCACCGAGCGCGCCCGAGGCGATCCCGCCGTCGCTGTTCCTCAAGCTCGGCGCAGCACGGGCGGTCACGCAGCGAGAAAAGAGCACGACCGTACGGGGCAGCACGGCGCCGGGCGCGATCGTCAGCATCAACGGCGTCAAGCTAAGCGCCGACAGAAAGGGTGAGTTCGCCACAGTCGTGCCGCTCAAGGAGGGCGCCAATACCCTAGTTGTCGAGAGCAGCGACGTGCTAGGCCGGCGACAGCGCGGTACCTGGCCGCGCATCACCGTCGACACACGGGCGCCGGATACCAAGACCAAGGTGCAGTGGTGAGAGCGCTCGACGCCATCGTGCTCGTCGTGGGCGTGCTTATAGCCGGAGCGGCCGCGGCGCAGCCAAAGGTCCGCTTGGTGGCGCCAACGACCCTGGTCGCCGACGGTGAGACCAAAGCGACCCTCAAGCTGCAAGGCACGAGCGCGGCGGCCTGGACGCTGGACGTCGATGCCGGCGCGATCGGCGAGCGGCGCGTCGTGGACGACGGGATCGAATTCGACTATTTGCCGCCGCGTGTGGCGCTGCCGCGGGATGCGCACGTGACCATCTCAGGCCCATCGCACGTCGCGGCGACGGTGATTTCGCTGACTCCTGCGCCACGCACCGACCTCTTGCGCCACTCGGGTGGTGCGCTCTCGTTGAGCGGACCCGCGGCGCTTGTGCTCGGTCAGGACGAGACCGTCACGCTTACGCTGCAGGCGCAGAGCGTCCCGGCATTGACGGTCAATGTCGGCGCTCTGGAGCCCCCGGTCGCCGACGGTCCCGGCCGCTGGCGGGTGCGCTACACGCCGCCCCGGCAGCATTCGCCGCAGCTGGCACTCTTTGTCGGGCGCGCCGACGGCATGATCGATTCGTTGATCCTGCCGCTGTACGGCGTTGGGCGCATCGAGTCGCGCACCAAGCCACGCGCGCGCATCACGCTGCGGCTCGGCGGCGCCAGTTTCGGCCCCTTTCGCACCGACGGCAGCGGGGTCGCCACAACGCCGGTATTCGCGCCGCCCGGTGTGCATAGTGGCACCACACAGGCGATCGACACGCTGGGCAACGCCAAGGAGACGCCGTTCGATCTCGGCACGCCGCCGTTTTCGCGGCTGGTCTCGCTGTGCGCCGCCGACGTCGCTCATATCTTCGTTTCCGACGAGCATGGCGCACCGTCGGATGCGCCAGAGTCTCTGCTGATCGGCGCCGACACCGGCGGCCTGGACGCTCCGCGACGCATCGCGCCCGGCCACTACACGGCGCGCTGGCGGCCGGGAGGCGACGAAGCCTCCGCCGAGGTCAGCGTCGAAATCTCGCACGAGCCGGTGTCGCGGTCGCATTGCCAGGTCCAGGCCATCGAGTCGGATCCCAAGGCCATCCTCTTGTCGGTCGATCGCGCCAGCTACCAGGCGGGATCCGGTGCGTTGACTGTCACTGCACAGCTGAGATATCCAACGGCGCGCGGCGGACGCGCACGGCCGATCACGCTCGACAGCAACGACGGCACGCTGCAACGCACCGATGACGGCCGGATGCGCGGCGGCGCGCGCTATCTGTGGCGTCCCTCGGATCGGTTCGACGGCAAGCGCTTCGCGACCGTGCGCGCCACCACGACGGCGCCGGCGCTGTCAGCGGAGCTCGCGGTGCCGCTGGTCAGTGGTCCACCAATGCACATCGATGTTCAAGACAAACCGAGCTGGCTGGTCGCCGACGGCAGCAGCCGGGCACGCCTCGTCGTCCACGCGCAAGACGCCTTTGGAAACCCCACCGCAGCGGCCTGGGTGGTCACGTCGGCGCGCGGCGTCAGCTCCGCTAAGAGCGACGGCGTCATCGACTACACGCCGAACCCCGCCTCGCGCGCCGCCGACGATCAGCTTGTAGTGCGCGACCCGGCGAGCGGTTTTAGCGAGTCCATCCTGCTCGGGCTTCACGCCGCTCCGGCAGCGGCCACCCTCGCCGTGCGCCTCGGCTATCTGACCAATTTCGGCAAGACCTCGGCGGCGGTGGTGTTCGCCGATGCCAGCTTCTATCCCCGGCGGCTGCGCCGCCGCCTGGCGCTCGGGCTAAGCGCGGGCTTTTATCAGGCAGCCCGAAAGCAAAGCGCAACGCAGGGCAATCCGACGGTCGATCTATCGGTCACCGGCATCCCGATCCTGGCCACCGTCGGCGGAACGATTCCGCTCGGACGCATCCGATTTTTCGCCGGAGTCGGCGGCGGGATCTTGGTGGCGCGCATTGCGACTTCATCGAGCGACGGCACGAGCACCGGCATCGCGGCGCTCGGAGCTTTTGTCGGCCACGTCGGCAGTGCCGTCGACGTCGGCTTCGGTCACCTGGTGGTCGATGCGGGCTACATCTATGCCCCGCGCTCTTCGGGCGGCATCACGGGCAACTTCGGCGGGCTGGCTGTGACAGCCGGCTACCAGGTGGGGCTATGAAAATCGGCTGTTTCCTCGTCGGGGTGGTGGTACTGGCGGGGTGCGGCGACCGCTTTTCGCTGCAGTCCGTCTCGCCGCAAGTGGTCTCATTCCTCGATGCCACGCCCGTGACTATCCATGGTCACCACTTCGACGCGCTGGTGCGCACCTCGCTCGACAACTCGCGCGCGGCATCGGTCGACGCGCAATTCCAGGTGAGCGTCGGATCGGTCGTGCTCGCGGCCAGCGCAGTCGAGCGCATCGATGACGCGACGATTCGGGCCACGGTCCCCGCCGGCATGACGCCGGGCGCCTACGATCTGACGCTCGTGGCGCCGGGCGGCGCGCACGCCGAGCTCACACGTGCATTACACGTCCAGGGGCCGCCGGCGCTGTCGGCGGTAGCCACGCTGCCTCGGACGATCGTCGTCGGCCAGGACTTCGATTTTGTGCTGACGGTGACCAACACCGGCGAGGCGACCGCTCTGGGCGTGACCCCGAGCGCGCCGGCGATCACCGGCACGGCGCTGGCAGAGACCCCCTCCGCCTCGCCTTCCGCCGGCCCCATGGATCTGGTCGGTGGCGCGACCGCAGTCTTCACGTTTCATCTCCACGCGGTGAAAGCCGGCAGCCTGACGGT
>JBBQIO010000606.1:0-3199 GCA_038325015.1 Polyangia bacterium | reverse complement strand
TATGGATGCGTATGGAGCTGGCTGCCGCGTCGAGCTCGAGCTCAGTTGCGCTCACGCTTTGGCCGCCGCCGGCTTCGCGGCAATGAAGCTCATCGCGCGCTCGGCCAGCGCGGTGATTGTCAGCGACGGATTGACGCCCGGGTTGGCCGACACCGCCGAGCCGTCGATGACATACAGCCCGTCATAGCCGAACACACGATGGCGCGAATCGATGACACCGTTTTCCGCGCTGTCGCCCATGCAGCAACCGCCGAGGATGTGCGCCGTCGACGGCACCCCAAGAAGCGTCTCGGTCAGAAGGGTCATCGAGACGCCGCGCACTTTTTCTGCGAAGCGCCGCGCCAGGTCCGTCGCCTCCTCCATGAACGCGCTCGGCGCCGGCGATCCGGCGTCCAGCTTGGTGACCAGACCACGCGCAAAGCCGGTGAGCGCGCTTCGCCCCATGCGCAGCGACAGCGTCCCTTCGAGCGTGCGCATGTAGAGCAGGATCTGGCTCTGCTTGGCGAAATCCTTGACCAGGGCGGCGCGCGTCCAGTCGAGCGGATGGCGCAAAAAGCCGCGCAGCGTCCCGCCCAGTCGCGCCAGCACCGTCGGGCCTGGGGCGTGCGGCAGGGCCATGGTGCGGAAAAATCCCGAGCCGGCTCCATAGCGCACCGGCTCGATGTGGCTGTGCTCGTCGGTGTTCAAGATCGACGTGATGGCGATGCCCTTGGAGAAGTCCTCGTCGGGATTGGACGAGACCACACCGATCAGCGCCTCGGAGTTGGTGCGCACACGATCGCCGACGCGGTCCGACAGACGCGGCAGACCGTTGGGATCGTGCTTCATGTCGAGGAGGAGCCGGTTGGTACCGAGCACGCCGCCGGCGAAGATCACCTGCTCGGCCACGATGGTCTCGGCGACCGCGGTCGTCGAATCCTTGAGCGACGGACGCGTCTCGAGGAGATACCTGCCGCTGTTGGCCTGCGGCCGCACCGCCGTAACCTCGGTCTCCGGTCGCACCTCGACGCCACGCCGCTCTGCCAGATAGAGATAGTTGCGGTCGAGCGTGTTCTTGGCGCCGACGCGGCAGCCCGTCATGCACGCGCCACAAAACGTGCAGCCAACGCGCTCGGGCCCCTCGCCCGCGAAGTAGGGATCCGCCGCTTTGACGCCCGGCTTGCCGAAGTAGACGGCCACGTCGGTGGGATGAAAATGCTCCGACCGCCCGAGGTCCGCAGCGATCTCCTCGAGCACGCGGTCGCCGCGGGTCATTACTGGATTTTGCGCTGCACCGAGCATGCGCTTGGCCGTCAAGTAGTGCGTCGCCAACTCGGCCTTCCAGTCGGCGAGCTTGGCCCACGAGGGCGCCTGAAAAAAATCGTCCTTGGGCATGGGCAGGGTGTTGGCGTAGACCAGCGATCCGCCGCCGACACCGACCCCATGAAGGATGGTGACGTGCTCGAAAAAGGACATCTGAAACAGGCCGCGCAGTCCGAGCGCCGGCATCCACATCCAGCGCTTGAGGTCCCAGTTGGTCTTGGGAAAGTCCTCGGGCGCGAAGCGGCGCCCCTTCTCCAGCACGACGACGCGGTAGCCTTTTTCGGCGAGCCGCAACGCCGACACACTGCCGCCGAACCCCGACCCGACAATCGCAAAATCGTAATGACGATTCATGGTGGCCGCAGTCTACCAGGCTGCGGTGGTTTTTTTAGACACCAGCGAACCTCGTGTCAGACTCGGCCCGCGGAGGCTGATCATGCGAGCAACGGGTTACCTGGCTGTGGTTGCGTTGACCTTGGGTGCAATCGGGTGCGGTTCGACGAGCGTCGACGTGACGGGCAGCTATATGCTCTCGGTCACGAGTGGCGACAACGGGTGCAATTTTTCCAATTGGACGAGCGGAGCGTCGACCACGGGCATTCCGCTGACCATCACCGAAAGCGGTGGCACGGTGACCGCGACGCTCGGCGGCGCCGCCGGGGCCTACACCAGCGTGATCTTGGGCAGCGATCAGTTCATTGGAACGAGCTCCGGCGATTTCGTGACCCTGACGCTCAAAGGCACGCGTGCCGGCAGCATGAACGGCTGTGCATATACAGTCAACGCGACGGTCAAGGCCTCGCTCGCCGGCGATGCGCTGCAGGGAACGATCACCTACATGCCGATGACCAACAACAGCACCGACTGCGGCGTGCTCAACGCGTGTACGTCGGTACAAGCCTTCGCCGGCACTCGTCCGCCCGCGACGAAGTAGCCGCCCGCACTTTGTCGATCAGTTCGATCAATTCGATCTAACCGATCAGTTCGATCTATCCGATCTGCTCGATCAGTTCGGTCGAATTAGCGATGTCCGCCACCATGCGGCGCAGGTGCCGCTGCGGCCGGCGGCGCTGCCATATGGGGTGCCGGAGCCGGGGCTCGCGGCTCCGCCCGCGGCTCGCCGCGCGGCGCCATCTCACGACGCTCGACAGGGCGCGCCATCTCACGACGCTCGACAGGGGGTGCCATCTCGCGACGCTCGACCGGGCGCGCCATCTCGCGATGCTCGACCGGGCGCACCATCTCATGACGCTCGGCCGGCGGTGCGCTGGCGCGATGCGACAGCCCATTTGTGTGCGGTGCAGCAAACGCGCGATCGTTCGAAGGTGAACGGGGTTCGCCGCGTGGCGCGAGCTCTCCGTGCGGCCCGGGTAGCGCGGCCGGCGGCACAGGATGCGCCCCAGCTCGGCCGGCCGGCGCGGCGGCGGTAATATGCGCGGCAGGCGCGGATCTCGTGACAACCGCGCGCGGCGCGCGCTGGTCGACCAAGGGATGCTGCGCCGCCGCCAGATGCGCGGCCATTGGCGCAGAGTTATTGACTGCGCGTCCACTGCGCGTGACGCCGGCCGGAGCGAACACCGTCACATGTGATCGACCCGGCGCGGCGCGGACCACCATTCCGGCGCGAATCACCGGCGGCGCACCAATGACGACGCCGGGCGCGGTTCCGATCGGCGCCGGCACAATGATGCCTCTACGCGAGCCAGGCGGCGGCGGCACGAAGACGCCGACCGGCCCATCGCAACGTGGCCCACGCGTGACTCCTTCGCGGACAATCGCGGGCGCGATTACCAAAGACTGCGCCGGGGGCGCAAACACGTAATCGGGCGCGCCCCAGTGGCCGCCGACGAAGATGACGGCTCCATCCCGGTTTTCATAGTATGGCTGCACAAACGTC
>JBBQIO010000605.1:0-3207 GCA_038325015.1 Polyangia bacterium | reverse complement strand
ATCTTGTCGGCGCAGTGCACCGACGCGCGCGTCAATCAGGTGACGCCGCCGCTGTTTGCGCGCTTTGCCGACGCTGCGCGGCTGGCCAAAGCCGATTCCTCCGAGGTCGAAACGCTGATTCGATCGGCCGGGTTTTTTCGCAACAAGACCAAGAGCATTATTGGCTGCGCGCAGGTTCTGGTCGACGATTTCGGCGGCAAGGTGCCGCGCACCATGGCCGAGCTCCTGACGCTGCCTGGCGTGGCACGCAAGACCGCCAACGTCGTCTTGGGCACCGCGTTCGGCATCAACCACGGATTCGTCGTCGACACCCACATCGGACGGCTGGCGCGGCGATTGCGCCTCTCGACCGAAGAGGACCCGGTCAAGGTCGAGCGCGATCTGTGTGCGCTCTTGCCGCAGCCCAAGTGGACGCAGCTCGGTCACCAGCTGATCTGGCACGGCCGTCGGGTGTGTGCGGCGCGCAAGCCCAGGTGCGCCGAGTGTGCGCTGTCGCCTTTTTGTCCGTCGGCCGGCGTCGCGGGCAGCGCATGATCAAGCCGCTGCCGAAGTCGCACGCTGGGCAGATCGTCGACGGCGACGTCGAGCGCTATCTGTTGGCGCTGCAGCCGACCACGGATCCGGTGCTCCTCGAAATGGAGGCGCGCGGCGAGCGCGAGCACTTTCCGATCATCGGGTCGCAGGTGGGACGGCTGTGCTCGCTGTTGGCGCGCGCGATTGGCGCTCGCACGGTGTTCGAGATGGGGTCGGGCTTCGGCTATTCGACCTGGTGGTTTGCGCAGGCCGTCGGGCCCGAAGGGTGTGTCGTGCACACCGACGGCCGACACACCCGCAGCGACGAGGCGCGCGCCTATTTACGGCGGGCTGCTTTGCTCGATCGCGTGCGCTTCGAAGTCGGCGACGCGCTGGCGATTCTCGAGCGCGAGCGCACCCTGTTCGACATCATCTTCATCGACGTCGACAAAGCCGACTACGCCCGCGCCCTCGAATTGGCCCGCCCCAGGGTGCGGCCCGGCGGGCTCATTCTCGTCGACAATGCGTTGTGGTACGGCAAGGTCGCGCGCCCTCATGACGGCACCGATCAAGAGACCGCGGCCATCGACGCTTTCAATCGCGCGCTGTGCGATGCGCCCGATCTGGAGGCGGTGATCGTGCCGTCGCGCGACGGTCTGGCCGTGGCCCGGCGTCGGCTGCCGGGTGAGCTCCTGGGCGAGCTGGTCACGCCGCTAGAGGAGCTCGGGTGAAGGAGCTCGGGTGAACCGGCCGGAGCGGCCGGTGGTTGCGGTCGGCGTGCTCTTGCTGTCGGACGAAGGGCGGGTCTTGCTAGTGCAGCGCGGGCGCGCCCCCGGGGTCGGCCTGTGGACGGTGCCGGGCGGCAAAGTCGAATTGGGCGAATCGCTGGAAGTCGCGGCCTTGCGCGAGCTCAAAGAGGAGACCGGCCTGGCCTGCCGTCTGGGGCCGATCGTCGAGGTGCTGGACCGGGTCGTGCGCGATCCTGACGGAGCAATCAGCTTCCACTACGTGATCTTGGACTTTGTCGCCGATCAACCCGAAGGGGACCTGCGCGCCGGCTCGGATTCGACCGACGCGCGCTGGGTGGCGCTGACCGAGCTCGACCAGTACCCCACCACCGACGGGCTCGCGCCGGTCATCGAGCGTGCAGTGGAAATGCGCAAGCGCGGCCTAGCCGGACCGCACCGCGTGCACGAGAGCTGAGCCGATTCCAATGGTCCTCGTTCGACAGCACTGGCTTTACGCCTTGGGCGCGAAGTAGATCTCGTCGTACGTGCAGCGGCAGTCCCGCTCTTGCGGCTCGATGTACTCGACAGTGCGGTCTTCCCAGGTGCGCAGCTTGACTCGATCGGCGTGCCAGCCCAGGACGTAGTTGGGGCCAATCGGAATCTTGCCCAGGCCGCCCGGCGCATCGATCACCAGATGGGGAATGCCGAGCCCGGTGATGCGGCCGCGCAGATGCTCCATGATCGCGATCCCGGCGCCGACCGGCGTGCGCAGATGATCGGTCCCGGTCACCGGATCGCCCTGAAACAGGTAGTACGGCCGCACCCGCATCTTGAGCAGCTGCCGATTGAGGACCTCGATGGTGCGCGGCTCGGAGTTGACTCCGCGCAGTAGCACCGTCTGATTGCCGAGCGGAATGCCGGCGTCGGCCAAGCGCGCGCACGCCTGCCGCGCCTCATCGGTGATCTCTTTGGGGTGGTTGAAGTGGGTGTTGATGTAGAGCGGATGGTAGCGGCGCAGCATGGCCACCAGCTCGTCGTCGACGCGCATCGGCAGGCACACCGGCACGCGCGTTCCGATGCGCACGATGTCGACGTGGTCGATGCGCCGCAGCGACGAGATGATCCACTCCAGCTTGTCGGTTGAAAGGGTCAACGGATCGCCGCCGGAAATCAGCACGTCGCGGATCTGCGGGTGCGCGGCGATGTACTGGAGCGCGCGCTCCAGGTCGGGGCGCGAGATGACGCCGTCGTCGTGGCCGACCATGCGGCGGCGGTTGCAGTGCCGGCAATAAACCGCGCAGCGATCGAGCGCCAAGAGCAGCACTCGGTCGGGATAGCGGTGCACAACGGCGCGACTTCCGGTCGGCAAAAGCCCATCTTCGCCCAGCGGATCGACGTATTCGGCGTCGGTGACGGTGGCCTCGGCGGGCAGCGGAATGACCTGCATGCGGACCGGACAATCGGCGCGATCGGGGTCCATCAGAGCGGCGTAGTAGGGCGTGGCGCCGACGCGAAACAGGCCGGGCGCGACGGCCAATCCGCGCTCCTCCTCGTCAGTCAAGCGCACCAGGCGGCGGAGATCCGCGGCGCTCGTCAGGCGATGCTGCAGCTGCCAGCGCCAGTCGTTCCACGTCGCCTCACCGACGTCCGCGCGCCCGATCGGTCGCAGCGCTGATTCGGCGGGCGACAGCGGTAAGCGGAGCGACATGCCGGCCTCCTCTAGCACGAGTCAGCTCCCCGGGTGCGCGTCGAGCCGCGAACGGGCGAGCTTGGCTTCGTACATCGCGCGGTCCACTTGCAGCAGGAGATCTTCGAACGATTCGGCGCTGCCGTCGGCGGCGACGCCGACCGAGGCGGTCACGAAGATCTCGGCATCGCGCACGCGCACCGCACGCTTGCGTAGGTCCTCGTCAATGCGCGCGGCGATCGCCGCCGCCTGGTCGGCCGATGAGCCGGTCAGAAGCAC
>JBBQIO010000604.1:0-3212 GCA_038325015.1 Polyangia bacterium | reverse complement strand
GAATCACCGACGAAGAGATAGCGCTCGACGGGCAGCGGCTGGCCCCACAAATCGCCACCTACACGGCACAGCATGCGCGCCTTGTCGGCGCCGCCGAGCGACGCGTGTGCATGTACAGACGACACCAACGAGTCGGCGCCGGCGGCCCGAATGCGCGCGACGATGGCGTCGATCTGCGCCGCGTCGAGCTGTAGCTGCTCGCCGACATCGAACGCGACGTCGGTTCGGCGCAACCACTGATCAGCCGCCAGCCGCGCGTAGGGCAGCTCGCGCAAAATGCGCTTGGTCAGCGTCGTAAGCACGATCGAATCCGCGGCGCGCTCGGTATCGCTTCGCCAGTAGCGCGTTCGGCCCTGCGCCTTTGCGCCGACTATCTCGCGCACGACCGCGGCGCCGCCATTTTCGGCGACCACCGCGTCGACCGGCCAGAGCGCAGCCAAGGTCTCGGCCCAGCCGAGCGGGCGCCCAGTGGCCACCACCACGCGCAGCCCGGCCGCTACGCAGGCACACAGGCCGGCGTAAGCCGCCGGCACCAGCGCACCATCGTGCGTCAGCGTGTCGTCGAGGTCGCAAAAGATGCCGAGCAGCGAGGAAACGTGAGGTGCCAATGCGGCGAGCGGGGCCAGGCGATCCACCATGCGAGCCGAGCGGAGTCTAAAACGTGGGGTGGTAGGCGACCGTGCCGAAGGCGTTGAAGCCCGGCGCCGGCGTGGCTGAGACTTCGGTGTTGGCCGACAGATCGTTGAAGAAGTCCGGGTAGTAGTAGCGCTGGTTGAGGACGTTGTAGAACTGCGCACCGACGCTTAGCCGCTGGTGCAAAAAGCGCGCGCGGATGCCCAGCTGCAACAGTGCCACCGGCGTCAAGCGGTCCAAGGTCAGGTCGGTGGTGCGGGTTTGCGTCCCGTCGGACGGCGGCGTCAGCGGGCTCGGCCCCGACGTATAGCGGTTCGGATCGCGATAGGCTCCGGTGACCAACAAGTTGGCATTGACGTCGAGCATGTCGCGAATCAGGTTGAACGATGCGCCCACGCTCAGCCAGCTCGAAGGCAGCGCGCGTACCACACCGACGTCGCTCGCCGTGGCGTAGAGGAACGTGTACGACGCGGTCAAGAAGTGGTCGCCCTGGAGATACAGGCGGGCCAGCGCCTCGACCGAGTGGAGTGCCCGCTTGCCGGAGTTTTCGTACAAGCCGCCCTGCAGCTGAATCAAATTCTGCAGAAACGTGTAGGCGTAGTCGACTCGAATTTCCAATTCGCGAACTTTTCGAGTATTTCGTAAGAGTCGTGCATTAAGCTCACCTTGAAAAGACTGTGAAAGCTCGTTTTTCAGATGCGGGCTCGATCCGAAGGAAACACCGCCCGGGGCGGCCGCTACGTCGTTAAACACCGGCGGACGGAAGCCCTGCGCGTAGTTCGCCTTGAGGTGGAAATTGGGCAAAAAATTCCAAACGATGGCCGCCGCACCGAGCGGCGTCAGGTCGTACGCGTACTGACCGAAGCCCTTTTGCAGACGCACACCACCGTCGAGCGTCAGCTTGGGCACCGGATGCCATTGCGCGTTCAAGTAGACGGCGGCCACGTACCGGCTGGCATCGTTGACGTACTGCCGTGGGCAGTTCGGAATCAGCGTCCCGTTGCCCGCCACCGGGCACAAGATGGGCAGCGCTGCCGGATTGGTCGGCGCGTTGAAGCGCGCCACGTCGCCCGAGACACCTTCCCAGAAGAATTCGCCGCCGTACAAGAGCCGGATATTGAACGGCAGCGTGGCGTCGGAGTCGATGGTCAAGCCGGGGCGCTGAATGAGCTGGTGGCGCAAGCTGAACTGCAGCCCGCCCGAATCGTTGAGCGGCGGCAGCAGCGTCGACCCGGGATAGATGTCGATGTTGTAGCTGCGGACGAACTGCGAGTAGTAGCCCTTGATCGTCAGTCCGACCTTTTGGTTGAGGTAACGATCTTTGTACTCGAGGATCGCGTAGCGGTCGTAAATCGCCCAGTTGTCGCGCGGCACGATGGCGTTCGAGAAGCTCAGCTGCGGATACTGCTCACCGAACGGCACCTGGTAGTAGAGGCTGACCGGACCGAGCGAGTACTTGCCGTCGATGGTCACGAGGTAGCTGCGCTGCGGTAGCGTGCTCACCGTTCGGCCGTAAAACACCGGTCCCGCCGGCTGCGGCGCCGGACCCGTGGCGATGAAGCCGGGCAGGGTAAAGACGCTGCCGATATAACTCTCGTACGAGACGTGCTGAAAGATCTTCAGCTTGTCGTTGAAGAAGGTCTTGCCGAACATCGCGTAGGCTTTGAAATCCTGCTTGTTGCCGGCGCCGTCGCCGTAGCCGGCCGCGACCTCCATCCCGCTGATGTCCTCGGCGTCCTTGCTGATGACGTTGACGATGCCCATGAACGAGTTGGCGCCCCACAGCACGCCACCGGGGCCGGTCACGACTTCGATTCGCTTGACGTTCTCGAGCGGGAAGGTGCGCGTCGTGTTGGTGTTGTTGCCCCACGGCTCGAACAGCGAAATGCCGTCGTGCAAAAGGAGCACGCCCTGGCTGACGCCGCGGACCATCATCTGGCCGGGCAGCTGGTCGCCGGTGGCCGCAGTTTCGAGCCAGCCGGGCACCGTGGCCAGCGCTTCGGACAGCCACTTGAAGCCGCGCGCTTTGATGTCGTCGGCCGTGATGATGGTGACGATGGCCGGCGCTTCCTGGACGGTGGTGATGCCTTTGGCCGCCGAGGTGACGACGTTGGCCAGGTCGATCTCGTTGGTCTCTTCGGCCGCCGGGGTCTGACCTGTCGACGGCGCCGCCGGCGGGACGATCGGGTCGGGGAAGGCGACGTCCTGTCCCCACGCCGGGGTCACGGCGACGAGAGCCAACAGGGCGGCCGGCACGATCTTGGTCAACATCCACTGACGCCGCGCGGTCATTGGCCACCTCCGGCGACCGTCTGCGAAGCGGGCACGGCAACCGGCGTCTCCTCGGCGTGGTCGGTCGGCGCCCAGGTGATCCCGAGCACGACGCGGTAGTCATCGTGCCGGTAGGCGCTAGCCAGCACGTCGGCTCCGCCGGCGATGGTGATTTTCAGGTCCGCGCCGGGGAAGATCTGCAGCGCGCCGAGCACGTCGGCGGTGTGATCGTTGTGCGCGTTGGGGGCCAGGATGACGGGCGCCGAGCCGTAGAATTCGGCGGCGATTCCCAGATAGCGAATGAACCG
>JBBQIO010000603.1:0-3213 GCA_038325015.1 Polyangia bacterium | reverse complement strand
AGCAGACCGGGTTTGGCTGGGCCGGCGATCAGCTGGCCAAGGATGAGGCCAACGGCGCAACCGGCCTGGAATACGCCGGCGACGCGGTGCTGGACTACGGCGAGGCCGCGGCCAAGAATCTGGCGTACGGCGCCGAGGATATGGGTAAGGGGCTGCTCAACGCCGGCGAGAAGGCAGCCGACGCCGTCGGCGGTGCGGCTTCGTCCGCGGCTAGCTGGGTCGGCGACCTGTTCTAGGGCAGTTCTAGGTCGCACTCGCTCGGATCGCTGAGATCGATCCGAGCGATCCGAGCGCCTGTTCCGCAACGTCCTCGGAGCGCACCTCAGAGCAGCGCGGACTCCATCTCCAGGGCGCCGACCAGCGCGTCGTCGAGCTCGTCGGCGTCGGCGGCCATGCGCTCGACGTTGCGCTGAAAGACGATAATCTCGGCCTCGTCGCCCTCGCCGTCGACGATCGCCGCTGAGCGCGGATCGACCCCCGCCGAAATCTGCGGATCATCCGGGAAGTGCGCGATGCGTACCGTGCGACCGCGCAGCGGCGCCAGCTCTTCGTGGGCGGCGATCGCGGCTTCGACGCGGGCCTGGAACTGCGGCCCGGTTTCGCTCGCCCAATCCGGACGCTCCACCCCGCGGTCGAGCGCCGCGGCTTTGAGCATGTGGGTCTTGCGCGCTTCGTCGTCGCCGCGCGCGGCCGCCACCAACCCGAGGCCGTACCAGGCCTCGGCGGACGACGGGTCCAGGCGCGTCGCAGCTTCGAAATGGCGCTCGGCCTCGTCCGGCTTGTCGACTTCGAGGAGACACTCGGCGGCGCGCTCGTGATGCAGCGCCGTCGGCAAATCGACCGGCGGGATCTCGGCCAACGTCTCTTTGGCGGCTCCGCTGTCGTCGGTGGCGAGCTCGATCTCGGCCTTGAGCAAGAGGGCGTCGAGAAAGTCCTCCTCCTCTTCGGCTGCGTCCACCGCGGCCTCGGCCTGGGCCAGCGCCTCGGGCCATTTCCCTTCGAGCGCGAGCAGCTCGGCGGCCAAGAGCCGCGGCTCGACCGCGGCAGCATCGAGTCGCGCTGCCTCGCTGTAGGCGGTCAGCGCTTCGGCGGTCTGGCCACGTTGCGCCAGCAGCGCACCGCGCAAGGTCTCGACGACCGAACGCGCTTGGTCGAGCTCCTCGGGGGCGGGTCCGCCCTCGGCCGGAGCCGCCGCGCACAGCTTCGTGCTTTGGGTCAGGGCGAGCTCGGCAGCGTCGAGATCGTGGTGATCGAGCGCGTCCCAGCCCGCGGTCAGCTGCGCCTCGAGCGGGGTCGGGGCTTGGTGGTTGTCGTTCGCTGGGGCGCTGGCAGAGGTGTCGGGGCCGTCGGTGGCCATATTGATGTTGGCTCCTGGTCTGATAAGGTGCCGCGTACCATGCCGGGAACCACCATTCGTGGCAAGCGTCGCTTCGTCGCGCCCCTCCACGCCATCGTCTGGCTAGCGATTCTCGGCGGCTGTCCGCGGCGCTTCGATCCGCGCGCCGAGCCCGAGCTCACGTCCAACAATCCCGCGGCCAAGGCCGCCTACGACGACGCACGCGCGCGCCTCGCTCAGGGGCAGGCACGCGACGCCGCCTCGGCGCTGCTCGACTTCGGCCAGCGCTATCCGGCCGATCCGCTGATTCCCGCGGCGCATCTGGTGCGCGGTCGGGCGCTGTACGAAGCGGGCGACGCGACGGCGGCCATCGCCGAGCTCGATCCGTTGGCCAACGGTGCCAGCGCGGATTCAATCACGCAGCGCGCGCGCTACCTGCTTGGCTTTGCCCTGCACAAGGCCGGCGATCGCTCCCACTCGGAGGCCATGCTCGGGCCGTTCGAGCCGACGCTGCCGGCCGGTGACGATCGCACCGAGCTCGAAGCGGTGATGGCGGACGACGCCATCGGCCTGGGCGATCACGAGGGCGCCCTGGCGCATCTGGTCGAGTTTCACGCCGGCGCACGGCCGGTCGAGAAGATCTACATCCAGGCGCGGGTGCAGGAGATCGTCAATCAGATCTCGGCGCTCGATGCCATGCGGCTGTGGACCCAGAGTCCACACGACGGCCTGCTGGCGGCGTATCTGGGGCCACGCCTGGCGGCCGAGCGGCTGCGCGCGGGCGATGCCGCTCGAGCGCGCGATCTGTCGAGCGCGGCGGAATCCGCGCGGCAACATTTTGGGCTCCTGCCTTCGTCCAACGACGGATCGGCCAACGAGCCCGAGCACAACGATGGCGTGCGACGCGCGGTGGGCGCGGTCTTTCCGCTCACTGGCAAGGGGCGCGCTCTGGGGGAGAGGGCGCTGCGCGGCGCACTTTTGTCGGCCGGCTGGATCGGAGGCGGCAACGGCGCGATCGAGCTGCGCGTGCGCGACAGCGGCTCCAATCCCGAGCGCGCCGTGGCGGCGCTATCGGCGCTGGCCGACGAGGGCGTGGTGGCGGTGATCGGCTCGCCGGAGAAGGCCGAGGGCGAGCGGCTCCTCGCGCGCGCCACGGAGCTCGGCCTGCCGCTCATTGATCTGGCGCCCGACGACGCGCACGCCGGCCCGGGCAGCGTTAAGCTCCTGCGACCCCGGATCGACAGCGCGGTCGCGCTGGCCAAAGCCGCGCTGGTCGCCGGCTATCGCAGCTTCGGAATTCTCCGACCCGACAGCGTCTACGGTCAGAAGAGGGCCGCGGCCTTTACGAGCGCGGTGCAGCGGACCGGCGGGCACGTGGCTATCGAGCTGAAATATTCCGAGGCGTCGACGACCTTCATCGATCCGGTGCGCAAGCTCGCCGCCGCCCATGTCGAGGCCCTGTTCGTGCCAGCCCCTGCTGCGCAGCTGGCCCTGATCGCACCGCAGCTGGCGTCGACCGGCGTCGTCCGCATGCCCAACGTCAAGGCTGCCGGCAAGCTGGCGCAGCTCTACGCGACGGCCGACGGCCTCAACGAAAAATTTCTGCAATCGACCGCCAAGTATCTGCAAAACGCGGTGCTGGCGCCGCTCTTTTATCCCGACCCGAGCGAGCGTCGCATGAGCGAGTTCGCCGATCAGTACCGGCTGCAGTTCAACGAAGAGCCGTCGAGCCTGGATGCGCTCGCGTGGGATGCGCTGCGCGTGGTTAGGCTGGCGCTCGATGCCGGCGGCGGCGTCAGTCGGGTGCAATTCGGCGTCGCGCTGCTCGGCCTGTCGGGCGCCGGCGTCACCGGCGATTTCAGCTTCAATTCAGCCGG
>JBBQIO010000602.1:0-3233 GCA_038325015.1 Polyangia bacterium | reverse complement strand
GTTCGTCGCGCTGGGCAAAAAGGCGCTCGACGCGGGGATCGTCATCGACATGGTGGGCTACGCGGCGTTCGAGGCCGGACGCTTGAAGAACGCCGCCGAGCTCGCCAAGCAGTCGCGCGGCACTGCCCGAACCGCCAAGTCGAGCACCGAGATCGGCCCCGCGTTCAACGACGTTGTCGACGAGATCAAGAAGCAATACATCGTCACGTTCGAGACCCAGCCGGATACCGTCGCGCCGGGAAAATCGCACGACTTTCAGGCGCTCATCGCGACCGGCAAAGGCGCCATCTCGGACGTTTTGACGGCGACCATGCCCGCGCCGGTCCATCCGCCCGTTGCGGTCCCCAGCGCGGGCGGATCGCACTGGTTGATGTGGACGCTGATCGTGGTCGGCGTCCTGCTTGTGGTCGGCGCCCTGCTGTTCGTGCTTTTGCTCAAGCCCAAAGCCGAGCCCGAGCCGATTCCCGAGCCGATCGCCGCTCCGGCCCCGTTGGCCGCGCCGGTCAACGCCAAGACCATGGCCATCGACATCGGCGTCGACAGCAAGCAGCCGGTCGTCGGATGGTTGGTCGGAACCAGCGGCAAGGTTCAAGACAGGACGTTCAAGCTCAAGCCGCAGCGCACCCTGATCGGGACCGGTACCGATTGCGATGTGGTCGTCGATGACTCGTTCGCCTCGACACACCACTGCGAAGTGCGTTTCGAATACGGCGCGTACAAAGTCTTCGACGTCGGGTCGACCAACGGCATCTTGGTGAACGACAAGAAGGTGCGCGAGCACGAGCTCGTCGACAACGACCTCATCAAGCTCGGCCGGACCGAGTTCAAGTTCAAGACCATTGCCTAATGGCGGGAGCCACGGCTTCACCAGCCCTGGCCCTGGCCCTGGCCCTGCCATCGTCCCCGGGCGGAATTCCGTTGCCGGCCTTGATGGCCATGGTCGGCGGCGTGGCTGTCCTGCTGGGGGTCGTGGTGCTCGTTTTGGCGCTCCGCCGTGGCCGGCGCCCGCGGCGAATTTTGTGTGGCAAGTGTCGGAGAGTGGTGCTTCCGGAATGGACCAAATGTCGCTTCTGCGGGGCGATGCTGCGCGAGCCCAAAGAGGCGGTGTTGGAGTTCGTTTCGGGGCCGCTCTTGGGGCAAAGGTTGGGGCTCGAGCGCGACGTTACAACCATTGGCGCGGCGCCCACCAACACCGTTCCACTGGTCGACACTGGAGTTTCGCGTAAGCACATCGGCATCAAGCGGTTGGACGGCGAATACGAGCTGGCGGATTTGGGGTCGACGAATGGGGTTTATGTCAACGGGGAGCGGGTGGCGCGTCGAAAGCTCACGGTTGGCGACGTCATTCGCGTGGGGACAACGGAGATGGTGTTCAAGAGCTGAGCGACTCCGTGAAGGTGCTGACCGAGACTGTGACTGGCTGTGCGGGTCCCGACGGGCTCGCCAAAAAAGGGGCTAGATCGAGATGGCCGCAAAGCTGCTTTACCGAGACGCGCAGGGACGAGATTCATCGGTCGACTTGACGGGCGAGACATTTCTCGGCCGCGCCGCCGAATGCGCCGTCCGCACCGACGACGCCATGGTCTCGCGCAAGAACTGCAAGATTTCGCAGGGGGGCGGGCGCTGGACCGTCGAGGACCTAGGTAGCTCCAACGGCACATTCGTCAATGAAGTGCGCGTGCAGAAGCAGGGGCTCAATCACTCGGACGTTATTCGTTGCGGCACGCTGCAGGTCCGCTTCGTCGAGACCAACGACACCATGGCCAAGGCCGCGACGGCCGCTCCGGCGCCGAGCTATGACGGCGGTGGTGGTGGTGGTGGTGGCGGCGGCGGTGGTGGTGGCGGCGGCGGCTTGGACGGCAGTCGCCTCTTGCGCGAAAAAGAGTCGCAGGTCCAGACCCTCGAATCCGAGCGCGACCGGCTGACCGCGCGCCTACGTGACGCGACCAACGAAGTCGAGCTGATGCACTCCAAGGCCGAAGCCGACCAGCAGGAGCTGCGCAAGCTAAGGACCGAGGTCGTGCAGCTGCGCGACCGCGCCAACGACGTCAATCGGCAGGCCTCCTACCGAGACGACGAAGTTCAGGCCTCGGGTCGCATCGCCGAGGAGTTGCGCAACGACATGTCCGAGCTGCAGGCCGAGCACGAACAGATGAAGACGCGCTACGACGAAGTCGCCGAAGAGTGTGCCGCGCGCGGCCGCCTCCTCGAGCGCGCGCAGGACGATACGCAGCGCTTCAAGCAGACAGCCGAGGAGTTGCGCAACAAGCTCAACGAGCTGCAGCGCGTCAAGGACGAGGGCTGGAAAGAGCTCAACAGCCGCGTCGGCGAAATTGATCAGCTGCGCGAGGTCATCAACGAGCAGGAGCGCATCCTCGAAGAGCGCCGCATTGCCCTGACCTCGTTCGAGCAGGCCATGAAAGAGTATCGCGCCGACAAAGAGAAGTCGCAGCAGGGGCTATTCGAGGCCAAGCGCGAGCGCGACGAGATCCGCGAAAAATCGATCCGACAGCAGCAGCAGGTCGAGGTTCTCGAAGACGAGCACCGCCGGCTGGCGCGCGCCATGACCGATATGGAGACCGGACGCGGCGGCAGCGGCGACGCGGGCAATCTGGCGACCGAGCTGCGCGACGCCAAGGTCGAGCTGCGCAAGATCGAAACGGAGAAGCAGCGCCTCGCCGAAAAGCTGCGCCAGTCCGAAGAGGAGCGCGAGCAGCTGGCGCACACCCACGCCAACCTCGACGTGGATCGCGCCGACGTCGAGCAGGAAAAGCGAACCGCCCAGCAGCGCCTCGAACGAGCCGAAGAGGGGCGCGCGCGCGCCGAGATGGCGCGCAGCAAGGCGGAGGACGAGCGGCAAACCGCGCTGCAGGCGCGCGATACCGCGCTGCAGAACGCGGCCTCCCAGCGCAAGCGCACCGAGGAGCTCGAGGAAGACATCAAGAAGCTGCGCTCGGGCGACAAGTCCTATCGACCCAGCGCCGACGCCGACAAGGTGCGCGCTTTGCAAAAGGAGCTCGACCGACTGGAGGACGAGCTGTCGCAGGCCAAGTCCGCCCCCAAATCCGGCTCCGGCGATCTCGGGCGCATCCGCAAGCGTGCGGAAGAGGCGTACTACGGCATCAATGACGCGCTTTCGGAGTTGCGAACGAACATATTACTGGCCAAAGATCTGGTGGGCGAGCACGGTCACAAGGTCTCAGACGCCAGCGCAGTCGACACCTTGAACGAGG
>JBBQIO010000601.1:0-3233 GCA_038325015.1 Polyangia bacterium | reverse complement strand
GACATCGATGGCCGTCGGCTTTCGCGAGGCGAAGCGATAGAGCCGCGCCGGCCGATGGGCCAATCCGGTGCGCATCTGATCGCTCTGGTCGACCAGGCCGATGGCCTTGATGCGGCGCTGGAAGTTTCGCGGATCGAGCGGCTGGCCCAAGATGGTCTCGTACAGGCGCTGCAGCTCGCCGAGCGTGAACAGCGGCGGCAAGAGGCTATAGGCGACGTTGGTGTACTCCAGCTTGGCGCGCAGCCGGGCCAGCGCGCGCTCGACGATGACCGGGTGGCCGAAGGCCAGCTCGGGCAGCGCAGCGACGGGAAACCAGCCAATGCCGGCATATTTTTCGGTGGTCGTCAGCCCGGTCGCCGGCGGAATCAGCGCCAGATGAGCGATCGAGATGCAGCGCGCCTGCGGATCGCGCGCCGGATCGGAGAACGTGTACAGCTGTTCGAGAAACACGCTTTTGAGGCCGGTCTTTTCGGCCAGCTCACGCGCCGCCGCGGCCTCAACCGTCTCGCGCGGACCGATGCGCCCACCCGGCAGGGCCCACTGGCCGACGAACGGCGGCTTCTTCATGCAGATGAGCAGCACGTCGAGTCGCCCCGACTGCACGGTGAACACGGCGACGTCGACGGCGACGCCCATCCCAGGACGACGATCAGCCATGGCTGTCGAGGCGCTCCATCATGGAGCTGTCAGAATGACATAAACAGACCGCCTAATGGCAGATGCGGTCGGCGCCGCACACTGCGCCGGCGGCACAGGGCGGGTTGCATGCCGAAATGCAGCGGCCGCGACTGCAGACGAACCCCGGGCTGCAGTCCGGCTCACAGCCGCCCGGAGGTGGACTGTCGTAACTCGGCGCGGGCGCGCCCACCGGGCAACGATAACCACGGCCGGTGAGCCGGACCGCGGTCGAGCCGCCATAGCCGCCGGCCCACGCATCGAGGACGACGAAGTTCATGTGCGCTTTGGCGGCGGCCAACTTGATCGACGTCAACGCTGCGCCGTAGTCACCACTGTACGAGCTGTCGACTCCGCCACCGGCGGTGCATTCCGGCCCTGGCTCGCCTTTGGACGTCATGACCTGGAGACCTGCGGCCTCGGCCGCAGCACCGAACGCCGTCTCGCACAGCGGCTCCATCGGCCAACCGCCGACCTCCTGGTCGTGCACGACGCCGCCGTTCTGCAGCACTTGAATGTGATTGTGGTCGGCCAGCGTCAGCACCGCGCGCGTCGGTGCGGCCGGATCGATGGCGACGCCCAGCTGATAGGCCAACCCGAGGCAGCGGTCGATCTTGTCGGCGTTGGCGTCGGAACCAACGACATCGAGGGCCATTCGGAAAATCGGGTCGGCCAGCGGCGGACGATCGGTGCGCGGCTGCGGCCCGCTCGAGCAGCCACTCAGCGCCACGAACACGCCCAGGGCCCCCATCAGTTTCAATTGGTGACTCATCCGCACACCCCCAGTCTTAGAAGAGGGCGTGGAAGATAACGGAAGTTTGGCGAAGTTTGGCAGGAACGTACCGCGAGTCGGCGCGCGGCCGACTCGCTCAAGAGGCATTACTGGCAGCTGGCGTTGATGCAGGATTGTCCGGCGGCGCAGCTGGAGGCCAGCTGGCACTGTGGCGTCAGCTCGGACTGGGCATAGCAGAAGCCCATGCTGCACACCGGCGTGCTGGCGCAGGTCGAGCAGTCGGTCGACGTAAAGCAGCTCACGCGGCAGGTGGCGTTGACACACTCCTGACCGCTGGCACATTCGCTGTTCGCCTTGCACTGCGCGGTCAGCGCGGGGTTCGGCTGGCAGATGCCGGACTGGCAGCTGTCCGCCGGATTACTGCACGTCGACCCCGCGGCGCAGTCAGCGTGGCAGAAGCCATTGATGCAGGTGTCATTGGCCGGGCAGTCGCTGTTGTACGTGCACTGACCGCCGCCACCCTTGTTCGGGCCGGTCGCCGGGGGGGCCTGGCAAAAGCCCGCCGTGCACACCAGGCCGGTGCCGCAGGTCGTGCTCGTGGTGCACGCCGCCTGGCACTGCGCGTTGACGCAGCGACCGCTGCCGCACTGCGCGTTGAACTGGCAGGCGTTGGGCGGCAGCGGCGCCGTCTGGCAAGCGCCGTTGACGCACACATCGCCGCTCGGACAATCGGTCGAGCAGACACAACCGGTCGGGCTCGGATTGGGGCTCGGGCTGACCGGCACGGCGGGCGCACAGCTGCCGTTCTGGCAGGTGAAGTTGGCGCCGTAGCTGGCGCAGTCGCTGTCCTGCTTGCACAGCGAGGTCTCGGTGCAGGTGCCGGCGTTGCAGTAGCAGCCCGGTGCGCAGCTCGCGTTGCTGGTGCACGACGTGGCGCCCGGCACGCAGGTATTGCGCGCGTCGCAGACCATGCCCGCGCCGCAGTCGTTGTTGCTGCTGCACATCCAGCTTGGCAGGCACTGGGAGGTGGCCGTGTTGCAGTACGACCCGGACGGGCACTCGCTGCTGGTGGTGCAGCTGGTGCTGCCGTCGGGCTGGCCGCCGTCGGGGGTGCTGGGCTCGCACGACTGACGATTCACATCGCAGACATAGCCTGAAGAGCAGTCGACTTGGCTTTGACAGTAACCGCCTTCGTTACAGACGCCCGTCTTGAGGTCGCAATAGCAGCCGGCCGCGCAGTCGGCGTTGCTGTTGCACGAATTCATATTGCCGCCCGGCTGGCCGCCGTACGGCGTGCAGCCGTCTTCGTCGCAGCGGTAGCACCCGGTCGCGTCGCAGTATGTGGTGAAGTGGTCCGCGTGCTTCCAAAAGCCACAGCCGGCGGCGAGGGCTAGAAGCGGAACCAGAGCCAGGTACATACGACGCATAGGGAGCCTCCTAATGGCAAAGCCTTCGAGCATCTGCCGTGCCAATGCGAATCGCGACGCCGATTGAGCGCCATCCAACACCGTGAACGATCCTTCACGCACGGCTGTAACTGCGCGTTCGCGATCGATTAGGGGGAGGCCTTCCCGCCTCCCCTCGTCAAGCAAAGCTCGACGAGCCTCCCCTCCCCCGCGCGCCATCCGCGCGAAAAATCGCGCGCTCATGAATGACCGAGCACGGCGCGGATGGTCTCTTTGAGCGTGTAACGGGCGCGAAAGCCGAGCGTCTCGGCGGCGCGGCTGCCCTCGACCATGCACACGAAGCGAATGTGATCGAGCTCGGGCACGGGAAACGACGACAGCTTGCCGCGCCAGAGCATCCCCAAGATGGTCTTGGCCAG
>JBBQIO010000600.1:0-3247 GCA_038325015.1 Polyangia bacterium | reverse complement strand
CGCCGCCGATCACCGCGCCGACCGCGCCCTGCAGCACCGCGGGCCAGGCCAAAAGGCGCGGCCACCAGGAGTCGGCGAGCGACTCCAGCGGACGGAGCAGCACCCAGGGCAGATAGAGGAGCACGCCGAACAGCACCTGTGCGTGCGAGCGCCGTCGGGCCAGCGTGGATAGCGCCAGCGCTGGCGCCAACAGACCGGCCGCGACCATCGCTGCGCCGAGCGGGGCGCGCAGTGACAAGAGCAGCGCGCCGCTGGGCGGGCCGTTGCGCAGGAATAGCTGCTCGACGCTCAGGGCGAGTGTCGGTGGCACCGTCAAGAGGAACAGCGGCACGGCGGCCGCCAACCCTTTGCCGGCGAGGTATTGCCCGGCGGAGATAGGCCGCGCGAAATAAAAGGGCAGCGCCTGCCGCTCGGTGTCCTCGGCAACCGCGGGGGCCGCGACCAACAGCGCCATCAGCGACGCCGACAGGAGCTGACCCCACGGCGCCAGCAGCGCCAGTGCGACGTAGTGGCTCGGGTCGGCTGCTGGACCGAGCATGCGCGATGTCACCGCCATCACGATGCCGCAGATGAAGGGCGGCACCAGCCCGACGCCGCACAAAATGAGGACCACCGGCTGCCACAGCCACAATCGCGCCATCCGCTTGGCGATGACTCGATAGCGCTGCGCGGTCGGGGTCCGCGGGCCGACATAGGTGCGATAGCCGCGATCGGCGAGGGTCGCGCGCTGGCTCATGTTCGCTCCCGTGGCGGCGCGGCGACGGCGTCCAAAAAGGCCTGTTCGAGCGACAGCGTCGCCGGCACCAGGTGGCGCACCTGAATGCCAGCCGCATGGGCCACGGCAAAAATGTCCGTCGTCACCGCGCCGCTCCGGCCGGCGTTGGCGGGCGGATCGACGCGCAGCGCAGGGCCGTTCTGCTCGACGGTGAAATGCGCCGCGCGCAGCGCCTCGGCGAGCCGTCCTGGGTCGCTCTTGACGCGCACATCGTAGCGACCGGTGTGCCCCTGGTCGCGTCCGCGCAGCTCGGCGAGCGGTCCGGCGAAGAGCATTTTTCCGTGGTGCAGCAAAATGGCCTGCTCGCAGGCCGCTTCGACGTCCGGCAAAAGATGCGACGACAACAGGACCGAGCAGCCGGCCCGGGCCGGCAGGCTGGCCAAAAGCAGCAGCATCTCGGCGCGCCCCTCGGGATCGAGTCCGTTGGTCGGCTCGTCGGCGACCAGCAGCTCAGGGCCGTGCACCAGCGCCGACGCCAGCTTGACCCGCTGCTTCATTCCCGTGGAATAGCTGCCCACGGGCTGGAGCCGCTTATCACCGAGACCGGCGAAGTCGAGCGCAGCGTGCGCGCGCTCCAGCGCCTCGGCGGGTGGCAGCCCACAGAGCTCGCCGGCGTACGCCGCATGAAGGACCGCAGATAGTCGTGGCACCAGCTCGTCGCGCTCGGGGAAATAGCCGACCCGGCTGCGTACTAAGAGCGGCTCGGTACGGACGTCATGCTCAAAAACGGTCGCCGCACCCTCGAACCGAAGGAGGCCGAGGAGGAGGCGAATCAGCGTCGACTTGCCGGCGCCGTTGGGCCCCACCAGGCCGACCGTTCCGCGCTCGACCTTGAGCGTCAGGCCGTCGAGAATCACCCGTGTGCCGAAGCGCAGTCGCACATCGCTCAGCGACAGCAGCGGCGTCAGCGCAGCACCTCGACGCGGGCCGGCACCACGCCTGCCTCGATCATGTCGAGCGCACGCGCGGCTGCCAGGCTGACATCGATGATCCGGCCGTGACCGAACGGGCCCCGGTCGTTGATCCGTACGATGACCGACTTGCCATTCTGCAAATTGGTGACGCGGACCCGGGTGTGCATTGGCAATGTACGGTGCGCGGCGGTCAGCGCGCGGCGATCATAGCGCTCGCCGCTGGCCGTGCGCGAACGGTCCAGGTTGGCGCTGTAGAAGGTCGCGGAGCCGGTTTGCGTCGAAAGCACGGTCTCTGGTTCGGCGCTCGGGCCCGGGCTGGTGACTTCATGGATGGTCGAGCTCGGGCGCGCGGACGTCGTGCCGCATCCGTCGCAGGCGGCGATGGCCGATACGATAGTCAAGAGGCCGGCGACCTTCGAGAAGATCAATGGGCCGCCAGGGCCCGCGCGCGCAGCTCGTGCCCTGTCGGGCCGTTGCCCAGCTTGGCGCGCACCTTGTCGCCGTGACCTGGCCCGAGGATGTCGCGCAGATACGGCACGCGATCGAACGTGTCGGAGTGCTCCTTGACGTGGCAGGTATCCGCGCAGAAGCGATCCGGCGGCCGTGCGATCAGCGTCTTGGGGTCGTCGAGGCCGTCCTCGGCGACGTGCTTACTGCCCGGCCCGTGGCAGACCTCGCACTGCACGTCGACCAGCTTGGCCTTCTCGGCCGTCCCCATGTTGACGCCGCCCGGCTTTTGCCAGCCGGTCACGTGGCAGCCGATGCAGTCGTAGTTGTATTGCTTGTTCACCTTGACCAGCGTCTGCCACGCCGTCGCGTGCACGGTGTGCTTCCAGAATTCGGCAGCGCCCTTGTGGCACTTGGTACAGCCGTCGCGCCCGACGTACGTCGGCAGGCCCGGCTCGGGCGACGGTGGTAAGATGTGCTGCGCCGCAGCAAAATTGGTCGATCCGATGGCGCGGTCGAGCCCTTTTAAGATCGCGGCGACTTTGGCATCGCGCGGCAGCGTCCGGCGAATCGGCACCAGTGCATAGTTGAAGTAGCTCGCCCCCGGAGGCGGCGTGGGCACGGTCGCCGGAGTGCGCGCGTCGCTCTGCAGCTGCGCCAACTCGGCTTTGCGGGCGGCGACGAACTGGGCGTCGGCCGAGGGATCGTGCTGCCAGCCATCGAGCTGCGACGTCAACAGAGCGATGCGTCGCTCGGTGCGCGCGCGCTTGAGCGCCAGCGCCTCGGCGCCGGCCAGATAGACGAGCGGCGCTTGGCCTTCGACGTGAAGCCGCACGCTCACCGCCTTGCGGCCCTGGTCGGCGGGCGCCAAAAGCCAGCCCGTGCCCACCGGCTCCGGCTCCTCCATCCCATCGCCCACCGCCTGACCGACGATGCCGAAGGTGATCCCCGGCGTTGAGGCCAGGAGCACGCGCGCCTCGTTGCGCGGCATGTCGAGGAGCGCCACGATGATCCTCGCTCCCTTATGCTGCAGTGCAGCAATCGTCGCCTGCGCGCTCGGTATGGGCGGCGTCGCGGTCACGCCGGCGATTCCCTCGACGGCCGCCGGTGA
>JBBQIO010000599.1:0-3255 GCA_038325015.1 Polyangia bacterium | reverse complement strand
GCTCGGCCAGCTCCTGTTGCGGCTCGATCAACCGGTCGCGGCCTGCGCCGAGCTGCAACAAGCCACACGCCTCGGGCGCAGCCCATCGACGGACGCGAAGCTGCGCGCGGCGCTCACGGCGGCCAGGTGTCCCGGCCGTTTTTGATCCGTGCCGGCGGTTGGCGGTACATTCGCGCCATGTTCAGCACATTGCCAGTACGCGTCTCGCTCGCGCTCCTCGTCTTCACTGCAGCGAGCTGCGGCTCGCCGTCGGCCGCTCCGCCGCCCGAGCCCAATCCCGGCTGCAATCCGGTGGTCGGCGATGACTGCCTGACGCCCTACCCGTCGTTTTTTCACGAAACGGCGGACACGACGACGACCACCGGCGTGCGCGTCCACATCGCCGACGGAGCCCTGCCGGTGCAAGCCAATGCAGTGCCGATCAGCCCGATGCGGCTCAATCAAAAGGACGGCTTTTCGCCGGCCACGCCCTTTTTGGTCTACTTCAAAGACGGCGTCGATCCGTCGCAACTGATCGGCCTGGACGCGATCGCCACGTCGGTGATGGCGACCTCGCCCTATCAGGTGATCGAGCTCGACAGCGGAGCCCGCGTGCCCGTGATGGCCGAGATCGATGCCAATGCCGCGGCCGGCGATCGGCAGGCGCTGATCATTCGACCGATGACACGCCTCAAGCCAGCGACCCGCTACATCATCGCCATGGTCGGCGTCAAAAACGCGGCCGGCCTACCGCTCGATCCTGCGCCGTTCAAAGCGCTGCGCGACCGGGCCGCGCTATCCAAGGCGCTGGTGCCGTGGAAGGCGCACTACGAGGAGATTTTCGCCGCCCTGACCAAGGCGCAGATTCCGCGCAGCTCGCTGTCGCTAGCCTGGGACGTGGTCACCGCCAGCGATGCGACGGCCACCGGGCATCTGTTGAAGATGCGCGACGAGGCCTTGGCGATGGCCACGCCGACCGGCCTCGGCTACACGCTGCCGTCGCCGACCGATACCCCGAGCGACCCCAACCTCTACCGCGAGATCTTGGGCACTGTGCAGGTGCCGTCCTACCTGGCCGACGAGTCGGGCAAGTCGGAGATGAATTTCGGCACCGACGGGCAGCCAGCCATGCGTGCCGTCGTCGATGTGCCCATCGTCATCCACATTCCCACGTGCGCCTTTGCCGCGCCGTCGCCGCGGCCGGTGCTGGTCTTCGGCCACGGCCTGTTTTCCACCGCCAAAGAGGAGATGGATTCGCCGGTGCTCGAAGCGCTGGCCAATCAGTTCTGCTTCACCATCATCGGCACCAACTGGCTCGGCCTTTCGTCCGACGACGTGCCCAACATCGAAAAGGTGATCTCTAAAGATCTGAACGGCATGTACCTCATCACCGATCGGCTGCAGCAGGGGCAGGTCAACGCCGCGGTCATGACCCGCACTTTTTTAACCAAGATTGTCGACGACCCGCTCCTCAGCTCTGGCGGTATGCACCTGGTCGACCCGGCGCAGGTCTACTACTTCGGCATCTCGCTCGGCGGCATCGAAGGCGGCACGTTCATGGGCCTCAACGAGGACATCACGCGCGGCGTGCTCAACGTCCCGGGCTGCGAGTGGTCGCTCCTCATCTTCCGCTCGGGCGACTTCAACAGCCTGCATCCGCTCTTGGGGTTGGCGCTGCCCGACCCGCTCGACCAGCAGGTGGCGATTGCCGCGACGCAGTCCGAGTGGGACTACGCCGACCCGGCGACCTACGCGCCGCACATTCTTTTGGACCCGCTGCCGGGCTCGCCGAAAAAGCACATCCTGGTGCAGGAGTCCGAGGGCGACGCGCAGGTGACCAACGTGGCGACGCGCGTGCTGGCGCGGACCATGGGGCTGCCCGGAATGGACTTGGAGCATCAAATCTACGGCATCACGGAGATGCCGGCGCCGCTCGATTCAGCCTACACGCAGTGGGATTCGCAGCCGATGCCGCTGCCACCAAGCGGCGACGAAGCGCTACCGATGGACAATGGCGCCCACAATGCGGTCTACCCCAACCCGCTGGCGCAGGCGCAGATTCACGCCTTTTTGACCCCCACCGGGCAGGTCACGCAAACCTGCACTGGCGCTTGCATTTTCCATCAATAGCCGGGGCGCGATTTCGCCCGACGATCTATGGCAGACTCGCCCAGTCATGAACGACGAAAGCGAGCGCTGGCTGATTCAGAAGGATGGCCTGGATTTCGGCCCTTTTAAATTAAGCGAAATACAGTCACAAATCGAATCAGGAAAATTATCCGGCGAAAACTTCATCATCGACACGGAAACCAGCGAGCGTAAACGGCTGCGCGATCAGCCGCAGCTGCGCGCCCTGGTCATCGACTCGGATCAAAAGCAGGCGGAGCGGCAGCGCGAGGACGCCGAGGTCGCCGACCGGCAACAGACGCGACGGCGTGTGGTCAGCCTCTTGCTCGGGATCTTCGCGATCGTCATTGTCGGAGGCGGATTCGCATTCTGGTACGTCAGCCATATGCAGCCCAAGGTCGTAAAAGAGGTGGTGCACGACGGCGGCGACCTCGATTTTCTCCGCAATTTGCAGATCTCGATGAAGGTCGACCCGCCCGTCAAACATGCGACGACCCGGCACCCGCGCAAAAACGGCAAGCCGGGCGAGTTCGACGAGGTCACGAATCTGGGTGACGCGTCGGCCTCAGGCGGCGACGAGACGCTCGACCAGAGCGTGGTGCAGCGCGTGATGAGCCAAAATTTCCGCGTCCTGGTCGGCTGCATCCAAGAGGAGCGACGGCGCGCGCCAGGGCTGCATGAGATCGACATGGATTTCATCATTCGCGGCACCGGGCAGGTGTCGGCGGTCAAGGTGAACGGCGACCCGCAGAGCGCACTGTCGAGCTGCATGTACGGCAAGATGCAGGCGGTCAGCTTCCCGAAATTCAACGGCAGCAAGACGCACGCCAGCTTCACGCTCGCGCTCAAGTAAGACTGTTGCAGCGGGCGCTGTAACGGCTACATTCCCGGCATGGCCCACCTCGTTATCGACAAGGCACTCGAAGGCAACACGAGCGTCAAAAAAGACGGCGCCAACTATCACTTCGCAGACGAATCGGAGACCACCGCGTTCATCGCGCTCGGCCACGAGGTGCTGCAGATTCAGCGCATCAGCTCGGTCGAGCCCACGGCGACCCAGCTTTTCATCAAGACTCACAAGGGCGAGACGTTCGTGTTTCCCGTCGATTTTCTGGTCGGCTTCAAGTTCGGCACCTCGGATCGGCCGAT
>JBBQIO010000598.1:0-3258 GCA_038325015.1 Polyangia bacterium | reverse complement strand
CATCCACCACGACTATCCGGGCAAGGACTACGATGACCTGATGTCGGGCGTCGACGCGGTGATCGCCAAGGGGTTCATCAGCACCGATCGGCTGTTCGTCACCGGCGGCAGTGGCGGCGGTGTGCTCACCGCCTGGATCGTCGGCCACACCGAACGCTTCCGTGCCGCGGTGGTGGTGAAGCCGGTCATCAACTGGACCAGCTTCGTGCTCACGGGCGACCTCAACAATTTCTTTTATCTCTACTGGTTCGAGGGTTTTCCGTGGGATCACCAGGACAGCTATTGGAAGCGCTCGCCGCTGGCCTATGTGGGCAAGGTCTCGACGCCGACCATGCTGATGACTGGCGAGTCGGACTACCGCACGCCGTCGAGCGAGGCCGAGCAGTTCTACCAGGCGCTGCGGTTGCGCAAAGTCGACACCGCCTTGGTGCGCGTGCCGAATGCCTCACACGACATCTCGGCGCGACCCAGCCTGCTGAACGCCAAGGCGGCGTACATCCTGGCGTGGTTCAAGGCGCACGACGCGCCGTAGTCAGACGCTCTACAGCGCCACGCACCGTCGAGCATCGCCGCGGCCTGACGCCGCTGGTGATCGCTGCGAGCTGCGTCCGCGCCCGCCGGAAGCATCGGCGCCTGTCGGCGCGCGCCTGATACATGATGCAGGCCGCGTTTATCGCGCCATCGATGTTCTGAGACTTGCGCCGCATCCTGCGGCGATGACTGGCAGACCAGCCGCCCCACGGTCTGCTTGGGCCTCACGCAAGCCGGCGCCGCTCTGTTGCCGAGAGACCCTGATGGCCTCCATGCTGTTCTCGGGATCGGCCACCACTGCGTTGACGACATCCGACGGCTCCGCCGCGCAGCTCGCTCGAGCCCCTGCGGTATCGAGGTCGACCCACCGTGATTCCCCTCGCTTGGTTCGGCGGTCGCTCGCTCAGCACCGGCTCATCACGAAAACCAAGGGCCCAATCGTCCCCACAACAGCCGCCGGGTGTTGCGGAATGACTGCTTGTGTGTCTCCCTGCGTGACCGTCTGACTCGTCGCTGCCGGACGGCAGGCATCGTTGAGCGCAGTGCTCGTTCTTAGGGACGCGTGCCGAGGTTCGCGGTCATGAGGGTGTCGGCACAGGTGCTCTGGGGGCCATGGGGGGGTCGGCCAGCAGTCCCGGTCGATCAGCGATGCGTCTCCCGCAGGATGGCCATGCTGACGTCCTCTTCGCGCGGTAGCGCGCGCATCTTGGCGAGCCGGCGCCGCACCCACGCATTGTCGCCAGACTGCAGGGCGCGCGCGTCGAGCCGTTCGAGCTTGGCGATGCGGGTTTCGAGGAGCTTGCGCTGCTCGGCCAGCTGCTTCGACTCGCGGCTGTCGGCCGGCAGCAAGCGCCGCGCGAGACCGAAGCCCGCGATCTGCGCACCGAACGTGTCGCCGCGCTGCATGCTGCGCGACAGCTTGACGCATTCCTCGTGCCGCTCCGAGGCTGCCGGCGCGAGCCGGCAGGCATCGAGCAGCGGCGAGAAGCCGGGAATGAGCTCGCCGAGCAGGCTGCTTACCAGTTCGTACCGCTCCGCGTCGGATGTCGCATACTGCGGCGGCAGCGTGGCACGTGCCTTGCGCAGCGCTTCGGCCATGAGCACCACCAGCCGGTTCCAGTACAAATCGAAGCGCGGCGCGGCCGCCATTTCGACGATCACGCGGTCGACCTCGTGCCAGTCACGTTCCTTGTAGGCAGGGGCCAGGATGGGCAGCCAGGCAGCGCCGTTGTCGGGATCCACCCAGCGCAGCGTCGTGGCGACGCCCTTCACCCCGCAGCCGGGAGACTGTACGCACAGCTGCAGGTGCAGCCAGCCGAGCGGCGCGCTCTGCGGTGCCATTTCCGCCGCGTTGCCGGCAAGCTCCAGTGCGCTCGGGGTCGCGGGTCGTTTGTACGAGAGCAGCGCCGCCGTGGCGAGCGAGTCGACGTCCGCCCTGAGAATCAGCGCCTGCACGGCCTGTGAACGCAGCGAGCGCAGCTCGGAGGCCTTGGTCGGTGCGGCCTGCACGCCCGCAACGGGCACGAGCAGCACCAACCAGAGCGCCCAGCGGTTCAAGGGGGGCGGCGGCCGGCGCTCGCGGTAAGGCCCGCGGTGATGGCCAGGCGCATCGCGTCTTCGACCGAGATGTCGAGCGGCCTCACGCGCTCGCGCGGCAGATACAGCGTGTAGCCGCCGAAGGCGTAGCTCATGGGAAAGTACACTGTCACCCAGGACTGACCGCCGTGCGGGATCAGCGCGGCCGGCACGTCCTCGCGGGTCACGAAACCGATAGCGTGCACGTCGGCGAAGCTCGCCAGCACGACCCGCTGCAGGTCGCGCTTCTCGCCGCTGCCCGAGGGCAGCAGTGAGAGCACATCGCGGAAGCCGCCGTACAGCGTCTTCACGAAGGGAATGCGCCCGAGGAAGTCGTCCCAGTACCTGAGCAGGATCTTGCCGAAGTAGGCATTGACCAGGCTGCCGACCGCGAGCAGCAGCAGGAAGCCGGTGATCAGGCCCAGGCCCGGCCAGTAGTGATCGGGGGTGATGATGTTGAGGCCGATCAGCGCACGGCGCAGCCAGCCCTCCACCGTGTTCACCAGCCACCAGATCACGTAGAACGTGAGCGCCAGCGGCAGCACCGTGACCAGGCCGCTCATGGTCAGCGTCAATATCTTGCGCATTTGATTATCATCGCACGATCGGCCCGTCACCGCTCGAAAGGGAAACTCCACTCCATGTCCGACCGCCTGTCCATCACGGCGGCCACCCCGGCCGACATCCCGCTGATGCTCGAGCTGATCCGCGCCCTCGCCGACTACGAGAAGATGCCGGAGCGGGCGGTGGCCACCGCCGCCGATCTCGAGGCGGCGCTGTTCGGGCGGCAGCCCAGTGCCGAGGCTCTGATCGCGCGCTGCGACGGTGAAGCCGCCGGCTTCGCGCTGTTCTTCCACAACTTCTCCACCTGGCTCGGACGCCACGGGTTGTACCTGGAGGACCTGTTCGTGAAGCCGCAGTTCCGCGGCCGCGCCATCGGCAAGGCGCTGCTCAGTCACCTCGCGGCCGTCGCGGTGGCGCGGGGCTGCGGCCGCTTCGACTGGCAGGTGCTCGACTGGAACCAGCCGGCCCGCGACTTCTACGAGTCGCTCGGCGCCGAGGCGCTGACCCCGTGGGTAAACTACCGCCTGACCGGGGAGCCGCTGGCGCGGCTCGCCGCCGGTTCGATTACTGCCGCGGCAGCAGGAAGCG
>JBBQIO010000597.1:0-3262 GCA_038325015.1 Polyangia bacterium | reverse complement strand
GCCAAGCCAGCGACGGCAGCCGCGACGCCGACCACGCCGCCACCGGCCCCTGCAGTGGCCGTCGATCCCAACGCGGCAGCCATCGCCGCGCAGGCCAATACGGTCAAGCTCCACGATCTGGAACGCCGGGTCGACGAGCTTAAAGAGCAGGTCTTTCGCTCCAAAGCCCGCCTCAACCTGCTCAAAGAGACCGTGCTCCACGGCGTGATCGCCGGCGCCCGCACCATCGTCTATCACCGCAACGAGATGGGCGTCCTGTACACGCCCATCCGCTATGTCTACGCGCTCGACGGCGCCGAGGTGTTCTCGCGCGGCTCCGACGACGGCAAGCTGGCGCAGCAAAAAGAGTTCGAGGTGTTCTCGGGCTCGGTCACGCCGGGCAATCACACGCTGTCGGTGCAGATGGTCTACCAGGGCAACGGCTTCAAGGTGTTCCCCTACTTCAACGGCTACAAATTCACCGCCAAATCGAGCCACACGTTCACCGCCAGCGAGGGCAAGCAGCTGCAGCTCAAGGTGGTCGGCTTCGAAAAGGGCAATCCGATTACGACCGCGGCAACCGACCGCCCGGCGATCGACTTTCGCGAGACCGTGGTGCAGGACAAAGACGCACGCACCCCGCCCGCCGTCTCCTCCAAGGGCAAGTAGCCGCTCATGTCACGGCAACGGCAACGGCGACGGCGACGCGTCTTTTACGCGGGTCTGGGGCTCGGCCTCGGCCTGTGCAGCAGCAGCTTTGCGCCCGGCATCGCGCGGGCCGATGAGCTCGACAAGATGGGTGGCACCGTCCTCGAGCTCGACACCCGCATCCGCGATCTCGACGCGCAGCTCAAGCCGCCTACCGAGCCGGGACCGGAGATCGCCGACCGACGCCTGATCGACGCGCAGGTGCTGTACGAGCTCAAGAACTACGAGGCTTCCTCGATCATCCTGTTCGACCTGGTCGAAAAATACCCGAAATCGGCGGCCTATCCCGAGGCGCTGTTCTATCTGGCGGACTCGCTCTACTTGAAGCGCGACTATCTGTCGTCGCGCCGCTACTTCGAAAAGATCGTCACCATCGGCCCGTCGAACCGCCGCTATCAGGAGTCGCTGCAGCGGCTGATCGAGCTGTCGCTGCACACCGGCGACTACTCGCCCGTCGACGACTACATCGCCAAGCTCGAAGGGCTGGCAGTCGACAAGCAGCTGCCGTCGGTGCCGTACGTCAAGGGCAAGTATTTTTTCTTTCGCCAGCAATACGACAAAGCGCTGGCCGCGCTGGCGCCCATCGGCCCCGACCATGAGTATTATTTTCATGCGCTCTACTTCATCGGCGCAACGCAGGTCGCCCAGGCCGAATCGCCGTCGCTGACGCCGGCGCAAAAGGCGGCCGGGCTGCAGCAGGCCGTGCAGACGTTCCAAAAGTTATTGGGGCAGCCGTTCAAGGCCTCGCTCTACAACCAGGGACAGCAGCACATCTTGGAGCTGGCGCATCTGGCGCTCGGCCGCATCTACCTCGACCAGGGGCAGGTGCAGGCGTCGCTCGGCGAATACAACAAAATCGTGCAGAAAAGCGATGTCTTCAACGACGCGCTTTACGAGAGCGCGTGGGCCGACATCAAGGCCAAGGAGTACACGCAGGCGCGCCACCAGCTCGATCTTTTGCTGCTCAACGCGCCCGATTCGCCGCTCGCCCCCGAGGTCAAGCTGTTGGTCGGACGGCTCTTCAAAGAGCAGGACAATTACAATCCGGCCACCGATGCGTTCACCAAAACGCGCGACGAGTACGCGCCAATCCAGGCGTCGCTCGAAGCGGACCTGCTGCGCAACAGCAATCCGGCGTCGGCGTTTTCCGACATCATTCGGCGCAACCTGACCAAGTTCGACACCAAGACCGTGCTGTCGCCGGCCGGTGCCAAGTGGGTGCGCACCGAGAATGATGTCGAGCATGTTTCGACGCTGGTCAATGATGAGGACGAGCTCAAGCGTTCGCTCGACGAGGCCGACGACACCATCGTACGGCTGGAAAAGGCGCTCGGCGGACCGGCGCGCGTCAATGTCTATCCCGAGCTGGCGGCCTCGCGCGGCAAGGCGATCGAGATCGCCAACCAGGCGACCAACGTCAAAAAGGACCTAACGGCCAAAGAAGCCCTTCTGATCGCCCCCGTGGCGGGCAACGAGCGCGACGGCCTGGCCAAGCTCGACGCCGAGCGGGCAGCGCTCGACAAGCAACTGGCGCTTATGCCGGACAGCGGAACCGACATCAACGCGCGCCAGCAAAAGGTGCGCGACGCGTTCGCCGCGCTCGACCGTCACGCCTCGGAGCTGGCCACGCAGGTCACGGGCCTGGGGCAGTCGCTGCACGCCGCGCGCAACATCTATCGCGATCGCTACGACAAAGATTTTCCCGCCGACTGGGGCGGTCACGCCAGCGCCGCACCGACGGTGACTCCGAGCGCGACCTACTCCGACCGTATGGCAGCCCTCGACAAGCGGCTGGCCGATGCCACGAGTGCGTTTGCCTCCGGCGACGCTCGCCTCGGCAAGATCAAAGATGCGCTGGTCACACCGGCTGGAGGCGGCAAGGTGACCTCCACGTCGCCGCGCTTGACCCCCGCCGAGCTGCGCACGAATCTGGATGCGGCGGCCGGTGATCTCGCGGAGCTGAGCGCCAACCTCGATGCCACCCGCCGCGACATTCTGGACGCGGCCAGCACGGTAGGCGTTGACGATCCCGAGATGCAGGCGGTCGAGCGGCTGCGCGCGCAGTACGACGACGTGCTCAAGCGGCAGCATGAGGCCAATCTCGCGGTGCGGGCGCGTCTGTCAGGTCCGGATCGACAGCGCGCTGAGCAGATCGAATCGATCCTCGAGCGGGTGCGCGGCGTCGAGCAAAAGCTCGCGCTTTTCGATCAGCACCTGAACGCGATTTTGGACTCGCGGCTCAAGGACATCGAAGCCTCGCTGGCCGAGGAAAAAGTGCACGTCGCGTCCTATCATTCGCTGCTCTCGGGCTACACGGGCGAGTCGGTCGACGTCGGCGGCAATGTGCTCGCCGACAGCTACCAGCGCGTCGCGGCACGCTTTTACAACATCGTCGTGCGCGCCGACGTCGGCATCATCGACGTGGCCTGGGCGCTCAAGGACTCATCCACGCGCGAGAGCAATCGCCTGGTGGCCGAGCGGAAACGTGAACTCAAGCTCCTCGACGATGAATTCAAAGAAGTGTTGAAGGAGCAGCCATGAACATGAACCGCTTGCATGTTGCGGTCGTGCTCGG
>JBBQIO010000596.1:0-3264 GCA_038325015.1 Polyangia bacterium | reverse complement strand
ATGTTCGGCCGGGCGCGCCGGCGCGCATCGCCAACGACGAAAAGCTGCAGATCATTCGGCAGATCAAGGATCACTATCCGCGCTACGAGCGCGACGATCTGATCGATGCGGGCGTGCGCGGCGAGTATGCGGTGCAGCTGGCGGCGCTGCCGCCGGCGGCTTCGTCGGGTCCGACTGGCGAGGGCACGGCCGCCGACCCGGTTTCGACGCCGACGCCGACCAAAAGCGAGCCGGCGCCTGCGCCCGCGGCGGCACCTGCTCCCGCGCCAGCAACCGCCCCCGCGCCGGCGCCCGTCGCCCCGGCACCGGCGGCAAAGGCCGCTCCGGCCAGCGATTCGCGCGGCGCCGTCGATGACCTGCTGGGCGATTCCAAGCCGACAAACAAGAAACAGAAAAAATCTAAGAAAAAGAAAAATCAGTAAATTACTTACTAAGATACAAAAGATAGTGCGCTGACTCGACGTCGGCGAGCAGCGCTTCATGCGCTAAGAGGGCCGCTCGTGGCTTGGGCAGGAGCAGCGCCCAGGGTCGCGGCAGGGCACGCAGCGCGTCGGGCAGCGACTCGGCCAGCTCCGCCGAAATCGGCATTCCGGTGCGCTGCAGCCGCTCGGCATCGCTCAGGTCGGTGCGGCTTTCGAGCAGCGAGACAACGCGACTGGCATGCGAATAGAAGCGCGCGGCATAGGGATGTCGGTTGTACAGATAGAGCGTGCCGCCGGGCCCCACTCGATCGGCCGTCGCGACCAGGCTGCGCAGCTCGTCTTCGCCGGAAAAGCGGGCCAACTGCGGGCAGCGCAAGAGCGCCTGCGCAACCACCAAAAGGAGCGCCAGGCCGCCGACAACCGACGGCCGAAGCGGCAACCGAACCAGTGCCCAGCCGACGGCCAGCGCAGCCGGTGGATAGATCACTAAGAGGTAATAGTCGTAGCGTGAACGCGCGACGGTGAAAAGCAGCAGCGGCCCAAGCGTCGCCCCGACGAGCAGCAACGCCACGCGCCGATCGTCCGGCCGAAACATGCGCCAGGTTGCGACCGCCACGCCGAGCGCGCCGAGGAGCGCGAAACCACCCTCGGAGCGCCACAGCTCGCGCGCATAGAAGGTCCAGCGAGTGACGTGCAAAAGCGGCGTGCGCGCCCGCTCGAGCAAATTACCGAGGAGATAGCTGTCGACAAAGGCGTAGCCGTGACGATGGTAATCCAAGGCGTGCCACGGCACCGCGACCACGAAAATGAGCGCGATGCCGAGCCGCGTAGGCCAGCGACGTCGCGTCGGGTCGCGCGGCAAGACCAGGTCGACCAGAAGCGGCAACAGTGCCAATCCACCGATTCCCTGCTTGCACAGGAGCGCCGCTCCGGCGAGCAGCCCCCAACCAACGCGCGCCGACACGCGCCGACGACCCACTTCCCACAGCAGCCACGCGGCCACTACCAATGCACACAAGAAGGGCTCGCTCTCGAGGTACCGGCTGTAGCCGATGAACAGGTCGCTGGTCGCCAAGAGGCCAGCTGCAACCGCGCCCCAAGCCCACGCGCGCGCCGGCGACATCGCCTGACCGCGACCGAGCGCGAATCCGTAGAGGAGCACCAATGCAACGGTGAGCGCGGCAGCTGCCGCCAGCGGCCAACGAACGGCCCGCTCGTCGCCCAGCGCACGATGCGCGAGCGCCAAGGTCCAGACCACCAAAGGCGGGCGCACCAGCTCGACCTGCCCCTGCCAGCGCAGGTCGACATAGTCGCCGCTGTGCGCCATCTCGCGCGCCATCTGCGCGTAAATTGCCTCGTCGCCGTCGGCGATAGCGTGATTCGCGGTGCCGACCAGGTAGAGCGCGGCCAGCCCCGCCACGAGCCCCGTCACGACAACGACGGCGATGAGCCGCGCCAGATTCGACCTCATGGGGCGCTCGGAGCCATGTGCTCTCTTCTACTATGACCGGTGCAGTTTTTGACACTCGTCGGAGGCTCCGTCACCATGGCCAAGTTGGAGGTGGGCCATCGGCTCCGAGGCACCTAGGCGCGACATCGGCTGGCAAGAGTTCGGCGACCTGTGCAAGCAGCTCACCATCGCCATCGCCGAGCGCGGCGGCATCGATGCGGTGGTCGGAATCGCGCGTGGCGGCGACATCGTCGGAGCGACGCTGTCGTTCATGCTCGGCATGGACTATTTCCCGATGCGCCTGTCCAAGCACGGTGGGGTCGTGCGCGTGGTCTCGGCGCCGCCCGCCGAGGTCCGCGGCCGCTCGCTGATTCTCGTCGACGATCTGTCGCGCACGGGGGAGACATTCAAGATCGCGATTCACGAGCTGCGCCGCTTGGGCGTGGAAAAAATATCGACCGTGGCGCTGGTCCGCCGCGAGCCCGGCTTCCGACCGGACGTGTGCGCCATCGTCGCGTCGGCCGCCGATAAAGTGTTTTTTCCCTGGGGCAAGGAAGTTCTCGTCGCCGGACGCTTCGAGCCGAGAAAGCTGTAGAGGCACGTTGACAGGTGCCGCCATGAGCGGCACGTTCACGCCGATGGCACGGGACAAATTCACGGTCGGGCTGGTGCAGATGCATTGCACAACCGTCCGCGCCGAAAACATGGAGCGCGCGCTCGCCGGCGTTCGCGAAGCGCGCCAGCGCGGCGCCGAGATCGTCTGCTTGCAGGAGCTGTTTTTAACGCCCTATTTTTGTCAGACCGAAGAGCACGCCAACTTCGATCTGGCCGAAGCCATCCCCGGGCCATCGACGACGCAGCTGGGCAAGCTCGCCAAGGAGCTCGGCTGCGTCATCGTCTCGTCGCTGTTCGAGCGGCGCGCGGCGGGCCTGTACCACAACACCGCCGTGGTTCACGACCACGATGGCGAAATGCGCGGAATGTACCGTAAAATGCACATTCCAGACGATCCCTATTACTACGAAAAATTCTATTTCACGCCCGGCGATCTGGGGTTTCGCGCGTTCGACACTCAATACGCGCGCGTCGGCACCCTGGTGTGTTGGGACCAATGGTACCCGGAGGGGGCCCGCCTGACCGCGCTGGCCGGCGCCGACGTCCTATTTTACCCGACCGCGATCGGCTGGCATCCGGCGGAGAAGGCCGAATTCGGCGCGGCGCAGGCCGACGCTTGGAAGACGATGATGCGGGCGCACGCCATCGCCAACGGGCTCTACGTGGTGGCGGTCAATCGCGTCGGTCACGAGCCGGGGCCGGGCGGCGGCATCGAGTTTTGGGGCGGCTCGTTCGTGTGCGATCCGTTCGGCAAGATCCTGGTCGAAGGCTCGCGCA
>JBBQIO010000595.1:0-3276 GCA_038325015.1 Polyangia bacterium | reverse complement strand
AATTCGCGCGTGGTCTTGCACTCGGGATACGCCGAGCAGGCCAAAAATTCGCCGTTGCGCCCCCACTTGATGACCATCGTCGAGCCGCATTTGTCGCACTTGTGCTCGGTCGGAATCTCTTCCTTCTTGTAGTCCTTCATCTCGATCTGCGCTTTTTCCAGATCGATCTTGAACGGCACGTAAAAATCCCCGAGCAGCTTTCTCCAGTCGGCCTGCCCGTCCTCGACCTCGTCGAGCCCGCTCTCCATCTTGGCGGTGAACTGCACATCCAAGATGTCGGGGAATGCCGCGACCAACAGCCCGTTGACCCGGGTGCCGAGCAGCGTCGGATAAAAGCGCCCCTCGCGCTTCTCGCAGTAGCCGCGATCTTGAATGGTCGACAAGATCGCCGCGTAGGTCGACGGACGACCGATGCCCTTTTCTTCGAGCTCCTTGACCAGCGACGCTTCTGAGAAGCGCGGCGGCGGCTGCGTGAAGTGCTGCTCCGGAAGGATGCTGTGGACGCGCAGCTCCTCGCCCTCGGTCAACGGCGGCAGGCTGCGATCGGTGTCTTCCGCCTCGGCGCCGGTCTCTTCGGGCGAGTCGCTGTACACCGCGGTGTAGCCGGCAAATTTCAAGACCTGCCCACTGGCGCGCAGACCGAAGCGGCCGGCCGCAATGTCGACCGAGGTCGAATCGTAGACCGCCGGCTTCATCTGACAGGCGATGAAGCGATTCCAGATCAGCTGATAGAGCCGCACGTGATCGTCGGCGTCGCGGCGCTTGTCTTCGTTGACCACCCCTTCGGCGTCGGTCGCCGATTCCAGAAGGAGGCGGCGCACGGTGTCGGGATCGTATTTGGTCGTGGTCGGCCGGATCGCCTCGTGGGCGTCCTGCGCGTTCTTTTTGCTCTTGTAGACGATCGGCTCGTCGGGCAGCGCCTCGGCGCCGTAGCGCTCCAAGATGTAGGCGCGGGCCTCGGTCACGGCGTCATCGGAGACGCGCGTCGAGTCGGTACGCATATAGGTAATGAGGCCGGCGGCGCCATCTTTGCCGAGCTCGAGCCCCTCATAAAGACGCTGCGCCAGCGCCATCGTCTTTTTCGCGGTG
Organism: Polyangia bacterium; assembly: GCA_038325015.1. Classification (GTDB taxonomy): domain Bacteria; phylum Myxococcota_A; class Polyangia; order Palsa-1104; family Palsa-1104; genus JBBQIO01. The sequence continues at coordinate 2,187 of JBBQIO010000595.1, read as the reverse complement.
AAGCGCAGCTTGCGCGCCGCCTCTTGCTGCAAGCGCGAGGTAATGAAGGGCGCGAGCGGATTTTTGCGGCGCTCTTTGCGCTCGATCTTTTCGACCATGAATTTGGCCGTCTTGAGCTCGGCGACGTAGCCGTGCGACACCTCGCCCGTCGGCAGCTCGGCCTTTTGGCCGTCGACCTTGTTGAGCCGAATGCGGAACTGCGGCGGGTTTTGCCCTTCGACGTCGGCCTCGATGGTCCAGTATTCGACCGCCTTGAACGCCGCGATCTCGGTCTCGCGTTCGACGATGATGCGCACCGCCACCGACTGCACGCGCCCGGCCGACAGACCCCGCCGCACCTTGCTCCACAAGATCGGCGAGATCTCGTAGCCGACCAGGCGGTCCAGGATGCGGCGCGCCTGCTGCGCCTCGAATTTTTGCGTGTTGAGGTCCCCGGGATGGAGCAGCGCCTCGGTGATGCCGCGCTTGGTGACCTCGTTGAACAGAATGCGCTTGATGTTGCTGTTGGCCGGACGGATCTCGTGCGCCAGGTGCCACGCGATCGCCTCGCCCTCGCGATCCGGATCGGGCGCCAGATAGACGATGTCCGCGTCGCGCGCGCTCTTCTTGAGCTCGGCGACGATCTTGATCTTGTTGCGAATGACCTGGTACTCGGGCAAAAAGCCGTGCTCGACGTCGACGCCGAGCTTGGACTTGGGCAGGTCAATGACGTGACCGACCGACGCTTTGACCGTGTAGCCCGGGCCTAAGTACTTCTTGATGGTCTTGGCCTTGGCCGGCGACTCGACGACCACCAGGGCGCGCTCGCGGCCCGGACGACGAACCCGCGGTGCCGCGTCGAGTGCGTCTTCGGCGGCTTGGGCGGCCTTCTTGGTCTGCTTTTTGGGGACCAGCTTGAGCTTTGCGACTGGCTTCTTTTTTGGTTTTTTAGATTTTTTTGTTTTCTTGACTTTTTTTACTACTACCTCTGCGGACGCCGCGGCGGCGGAGTCGGTTTTCTTGCTCGTCGCTCGTTTGGTCGTCGCCATGTTGCCCCCTATCGCAACCGCACGTAGCGTCCACCTTCGGCGCGCGCGGCCAACCCAGCCAACTCCAGCTCGGCCATCGCAGCCGCACAGCTTCCGATCGCGATTCCGGCACGAAACGCCAGATCACCCAAATCACGTGGTATTCCGTCGAGCAGATCGTGCAGCCCCGCGAGCTGCGGATCGCCTGGCCGGCGGGCGGCAGACACCGGCTCGCCGCGCACCAGGGCCAGCACGTCCGACGCATCATTAATGACCACGACCGCACCGCATAGCGCGAGACCATCGGTACCCGCCGAGCCAGGCAAAACGGCCAGACGTCGACCCAGCATTTTGGCCGCCCGCGCCGTGTGCAGCGAGCCCGACTGGGTCGAGGCTTCGACCACCACCACCAGATCAGCGAGCGCGGCGATGACGCGATTGCGGCGCGGAAACGCCGACCGTCGCGGCCCCAGGCCGAGCGGAAATTCACTCACCAGAGCGCCCCGACGCGCGATTTCACCAAACAGCGCGGCATGGCGCGCCGGATAGGCCACATCGATACCGGTGCCCAAAACGGCCACGGTCGCGCCCAGCCGGCCTGCGCTCTTGGCCGCCAGAGCCCCTTCGTGCGCCGCGGCATCGACCCCGAATGCGCCGCCCGAGATGACATCGACGCCCGCGGCTGCCAATGTCGCACCGACCGAGCACGCGAATTCCAGACCGCGTCCCGACGCTGCGCGCGCCCCGACCACGGCTACCGAGAGCGGCGCTGGCGACCACGGCCCGGCCATCCACAGCTGCGCCGGCGGGTCGGCAATTCCCGCCAGGCGGCGCGGGTATCCATCGTCGGTGGGCGCAAAGGCGCGCGCCGAGCTCGGCAGGTCGGAGCGCGAATCACCGCCAATATGGGTTGCCAGGTTGGTCATGGGGTCTCGGTGTAGGGGCAGAGGCTTAGTCACGTTGCGCGACCCCGTCAAGGTTCATCGCACAGCGCCCGTCGCTGCGCGAGGTCGACAAAACGGGAGGTGAGGAGAAGCGCGTTACTGCAGATGCGCTTCGACGTGATCGCCGACGCGCGATTCGTGACGCGAATGGAGCAGCATGCCGGCGGACAGGTGGTCGCGCGTCTCGAGGACGACGATCTCGCCGATGACCTCGCGCGGAAAGCGTTTGTCGTCGG
>JBBQIO010000594.1:0-3279 GCA_038325015.1 Polyangia bacterium | reverse complement strand
GGACGCCGAGCTTGCCCTCCGCCGATTCGGCGGCCACAGGTGCGAGCTTGACGGTCCCGGCCAGGCCCCCGACGAACAGCCGGAATAGGTTCGCGTCGCGCAGCGGCACGGCCAGGCGGATGTGCGTAAGTCCGTCCTTGGTCAAGACCTCGACCGACGCGCCGATGGGCGACTCGCCGTCGATTCCCGACGGGAAGAGGACCGCCGGATCGAGAAAATCGATGCCCGCGGCTTTTTGCCGCAGCTCGACCACCGACGGCAGCTTGTCCACATGAAGGCGCTTCAACAGACGCATCATCGGCGCCGGCTGCAGGGCGCCGTAAAAGGCCGCGCCTTCGGCCAGATGATCGAGGCCGCCCGCCGCATGCGCGGGACGAGCCGCCAGCACGCATGCTGCAGCGCACAGAAATACCCCCATCCACATCCCATTCGAAGACTGCCGATTCACGATCATGCGCCTTTGTCTTCCTCTGCGAGCCGTTGACGCAGCTCGCGCTTGAGAACCTTGCCCGTCGGGTTGCGCGGTAGCGCGTCGACAAAAACGACGCGGCGCGGGCTCTTGTAATCGGCCAGCGTCTGCCGCACATACGCGTCGAGCTCCGCGGCGTCGGTCTTGTGGCCGGCGCGCGTGACAATGAAGGCGGCCAGCGACTCGCCCCACTTTGCATCCGGCACACCGATGACGGCCGCCTCCTGCACCGCCGGATGCTCGTGGAGCCGCTGCTCGATCTCCCACGGGTAGATGTTGACGCCGCCCGAGATCACCATGTCGCTCTTGCGGTCGGCCAGATAGAGGTATCCGTCGCTGTCGAGCCACGCCAGGTCGCCGACCGAGATGAAGCCGTCCCTTTCGATGTCTCGCGTCGCGTCGGCGTTGTCGTGGTAGCCGTCCATCAGCATGGCATTGCGCACGTACAGCTCGCCGACCTCGCCGGGCGGCGCGTCGTGCAGATCCGCGCCCTGTAAAATCCGCACCTCGTTGCCCGCGATGAGGCGTCCGACGGTCCCTGGGCGCGACGTGTGCTCGCCGGGCTTGGCGACGGTGACCAGGCCCGTCTCCGTCGCGCCGTAGAAGTTGTAGAGCACCGGCCCCAGGCTGTCCTCGACCCGCCGCGCCAGCTCGGTCGGCAGCGGCGCAGCGCCGGACAAGATCCAGCGCAGCGACGACAGATCGTAGCGGCGCAGGGTTTCTTTAGGCAGCGCCATCCAATGGCCGAGCATCGTCGGCACCATCACCGTCGACGTGATGCGCTCGCGCTCGATGGTGCGCAGGGCGTCTTCGGGGTCGAACTGCGCGAGGATCACATTGCAGCCGCCAACGGCCATGACCATCGCCGCCAGCGCCGGCGCAGCCGAGTGGTAGAGCGGGCAGGTCACCAGATGGCGCTCGTCGGGCGAAAGCGGCAGCTCGGCCAAAAAAGCCAGAATGTTTTCGTAGCCCATCTTGTCGAAGCTGCGCGCTGCGCCCTTGACTCGGCCGGTGGTGCCCGAGGTGTAGATCATGACGCCGCCCTGCCCGCTACCGCGCACCGGCGCCGGCTGCGACCCGTCCTCCGGGGAGAGCGCCGTCTCGTAATCCAAGAAGCCCGGCACGTCGCCCACCGACAGACAGCGCCTGCGATCGAGCACAACGTTGGGCCCGGCCTCGACCTCGGCGAGCGCCGCTTCGACGGTGGGCCACAGTTGCGCATCGAAGACCAACCCGCGCGCACCTGAGTTGCGCAAAATGTGCGCGACCTCCGGCGGCTTGAGTCGATAGCCGATCTGCACGCTGGTCATGCCGAGATGGCCGACCGCGGCGTTGAGCTCGAAGTAGCGATGGCTGTTGTGCAGCAGCAGTCCCACGCGGTCGCCCTCGTTGCCGAGATTGAGCTGCCTGAGCGCGTGGGTCAGACGGAAAATTCTCGCTTCGAGCTCGGCGTAGTCGAGCCGCACCTCGCCTGCGACGAGCGCCGGGCGATGCGGCGCGCCGAGCGCGTGCATGTGGATGATGGCCAGCGTGCCGCGAATTCCGCGCAGCCGGTCGCGCGCCATTTTCGCCAGCACGCTCGGCGTCATTCGCCGCGCCACATGCGTCGCCGACAAGACGCGCAGACCGCTCGTCGCCAGCGTCCAGCCCGCGGACAGCCACTGCGTGGGCGTGCGCTTCACCCGCCGCTCCCCTGCAAGAGGCCGATCTGGCGCGTCACCTCGACGCGTTCGGGCGCCTCGGCAGGTGCCACCTCGAGATAATGTTTGTAGGCGCGCACGGCGTCGGCGTTTTGCTTGAGCTCGCGGTGCGCGTCGCCCAGGAGGAGCAGCGCCTCGGCTTGGTAGCTGGGGGTTTTGCCGCCGACTTCGAGTGAGCGCGCGAGTTCGGCGATGGCCTGCGGACGACGGCCGGCGTCGTGCAACGAGCGACCGTACTTGAAGGCCGCTTCGCCAAGCGTCGGGTCGGCATGGGCGGAATCTTCGTAGGCGTGGCGCGCCCTTTCCATCTGCTGCTGGTCGCTCAAGCAGTCCCCCATCAGGAGCAGCGCCGGCGCGCGCAGGTGCGCATCGTGCGACAGCGCCGAAAGCTCGGACAGCGCGTCTTTGGTCGCCCCCATGTGCACCATGATCCGCGCGTGACCGAGCGCGGCTTCGGCCTCGACCGGCGGACGTCGTGCGAGCTGATACTCCTCAACCGCGGCGTCGAGCTTGCCGAGTTTCTCCAGCGTCCGCCCCAAGATCAGATGGCCCTCTGGAATGTCGGACAGCGACGCGGCTCGTCGCGCCAGCGCCAGGCCATCGTCGGCACGGTTGCTCTCGAGCGCGATCTTGGCACCCAAGATGAGCGCGCTCACCGCGCGATCATCCTCTTTGAGAATGCCGTCGATGAGCGTGTGCGCATCGGCCAAACGCCGGGTATCGAACGCCACGGAGGCCGCGGCCGAGCGCAGCGCCAGCGACGGGGACGGCGTCTCGGCGAGCGCGGTGCGATAGAGCTGCCACGAATCGTCGAGCTTGCCGCGCTTGGCCAAAACGCGCGCCAAGGCCTCGGTCGCACCGGGCGTGTTGGTCGTCTTACTCCGCACCAACTCGTACGTTGTTTGTGCCTCTTCGAGCTGGCCCTCTGATTCCAGCGCGCCCCCGAGCGCGAGCACGGTCGGCCACAGCGTTGGTTCGGCGACCAGCGCGGCTCGGTATTGTGTCTCGGCGTCGGCGAAGCGACCGAGACCCGAGTAGCCGTCTCCCAGCGACGTCAGAAGCTGCGGATCGCCGGCTACGGCTGCGCTCGCCTGCGTGAGCGCGTTGGCG
>JBBQIO010000593.1:0-3280 GCA_038325015.1 Polyangia bacterium | reverse complement strand
CGCGCGCAATCTGATCCGCGCGCCACGCCAGTATCTTGATCGGGCTCGAAATGCGCCGCCCGGTGAAGATCGCCAGCGCCGTCCCGAGGAGCACGAACACCACGCCGAACAGCACCGTCCGCACCCACGCGGTCTTGAACGCCAGCGTCTTGTCCGCTTCGAGCGCCTTGAGCTCGCCCTGCAGCTGGTCGAGCGAATAGGCCAGGACGACGGTCCCCTGCCGCACACCATCCTGCTCGACGGGACGCGAAAACACTTTGATGCCGCCCGACGAGGTCATGACGTCCTTGGTCACGGCGTCCTTGGCGGCGAACAGCTCCTTGGCCAGCGGATCGCTCAGGGTCTTGCCGTTGAGCGCGCGGTCGGAGTGCGCCAGCAAAGTCCCATCTTTGTCGGCGACGTAGACGTAAGCGATTGACGGGTCGTCGTGCGCGATGTCGGGAATGACCTGTTGAAGTGTGGCGTAGTCCGACTGCAGAAGCGCGTTGCGGCTGGACTGCACCAGCACGCGCGTCTGTCCCAGTCCTCGTCGCTGCAGGCCAATGATTGTGGTGTCGCGAAGCGCCTTGGCCTGCTGATCGAAGACGCGGCCGGTGTTGACGATGTTCAAGCCGCCGAACAGCGCCACCGTCAGGATGACCAGGCCGGACGAGCTGGCGATCATCTTGACGCTGATCGAGGCGCCTCTACGAGGCTGTGTAGTCATTCTCACTCATCCTTCGGCCTTCGGCCGCACGGCCTCGGGCTGACCGCGCACCGGCGTGGGCCGGCAATTGTAGACTAGCCGACAGATGTTACAAAGCCTTGTCGGCCGGGTCAACGTTCGCTAGCGTAGCGGACGTGAGCGCCCTCGACGACTTCGTCACCCGATTCAAGCAGGTCTCCGACGTGGTCATCGACAGCTGGTTCGTGTGCGATGCCGAGCGCAACATCGTCGACTTCAATCGCGCGTTTTTCTCGCTGTTCCCGCGCACCGTGTCGCGCGGGCTCAAGGGCAAAAAGTGCTACGAGGTCCTGCAGCTGAACATCTGTAAGGACCGGTGCATCGCCGAGCAGTGCTGGAGCGAGAAGCGGCAGATGCGCCTCGACGAGATCGCCGGGCAGCCGCAGGGCGCCGAAAAGGCGATGCGCTTTATCTTGTCGGCGATTCCGATCTTCGACGAGCAGGGCAACAAAGTCGGCGCGCTCGAGATGCAGCGCGACGTCACCGACGAGGCAACGGTGCAGATCAAGTACCAGGAGATGCTCGACTCCGAGGCGCGCGAGCGCGAACGGTTGGCCGGACAGATTCGCGTGCGAACCCAGGAGCTGGTCGAGACCAATCAGATTTTGCTAAAAGTCCAAAAAGAGCTGCTGGCCTATAAAAAGGGGCTGACCGTCTAACTACGTAGTTTTAGTGGCGGAAGAGGACAAAGCCCAAGTAAACTACCATTACCAATAGCACGCCGATGAGCGCCAACCACAAGTAGTTTCCCTTGTGCGGCGCGACGGCCACAACGCCGCTCTGCATACGGCGCTGCTCGAGCTCGGCGAGCGCTGCGGCGGCCGAGGTTCGCCCGCCGCCCGAATCGGTGCTTCGGGTAAAGCCGCTCGAGGTCGAGCCCGACGGAGTCGATCCGGCACGCGAGCCCGGCAATGACGGCACCGAGGGCAACGACGAAACGACCCCGTTGCCTTTGCTGCCGCTGCCCGCGCTCTGTCCCGGTCCCGGCCCGGACCCGGTGTTGGTCTTGCCGCGCATCCTGCGGGCTTCGCTCGGCGGCGTGAACTCGTTCAACACGTCGTCGACGCGCTCGTCGGTGACCACCTTCTTGTTGTTGCCCAAGAAGGCAAAGTAGGACTCCTCCATGTCGTCGAAGTCCATCGGCCCGTCGCATTCGTCGCACCGGCACGACGGCGCCTTGAACGGATGCTGCCCGACCATGTCGCGGGTCTCGACGAGCAGCACCTTTTCGAGGTCGCAGCTGGGGCAAAAATAGGGCGCGTAGAAGCTCTTGACGACGCCCTGTCCGGTGAAGTTGTTGACCAGATTGATCTGGGCGACGATCGCCGGTGAGCACTCGATGAGCACGACCCTGGCGCCGGATTGCTCCGCCTTGCCGAGCCAGTTGACCCAGTCGCGGACGCCGCACGAGTTGATGCGCTCGATCTCGGCGACGTCGATAACGGCGGTGCCTGCGCGCAGCTTCTCCGCCAAGCCGGCGAGGTCGTTGTCCTCGTCGATCACGCCGGCGAGCTTGACGTACGTCACCTCGTCGCGCGCGTGTACGGAGGCAGAGAACTTGGAATTCATGGGCGCTCTATCCTAGTCGGCGATGCAGTTTTTACGCAACCGTCGTTGTTCACGCCAGCGCTCCTGGCTGCGGGGCGCCGATCGATCCGTCCTCGGTGAGGCCGAGATTCCCCGAAGCCAGCTCGCTGTAGCTGTCCGAAACGAAAAAGCGTAGCAGCTCGGGAAGGCCGGGGATGCGCGACGGATTGACCGGGCCGTTGTCCTGCGGCACGCCTTCGAGGTTGGCCAGGGCCCGGGCGGCGGCGTGTAGATCGTCGCTGGCCAAGAGGCCAGCGCGGTTGGCGGCCTGGACGAGTCCGGAAAACATCGCCTCGGCGCTCGGCGCGGTCAGCTGCCAACTCGGCTGCGCCAAGAGCTCGACGCGCTCGAGCGCCTTGGCCGCCTTTTTGGGCAGCGCGCGGACGAACTCGCGCACATCTGGCTCGCGCGCCTCGGCGGGACGGAGCAGCTGTTCGAGCAGCCGCCCGACCGCAACACGCTCCTCGCCGCTCAGGCGAAGGACCAGCGAATAGCCACCACGCAGCGGTTCGAGCGCGCGACCAAAGATGAAGCGCCGCTCGGCCTCGCCAACCGTCAACAAGCTGCGCTCCACGAACGCTGCGGGGCGTGGTTGCTCGATCGACAGGACCCTGCCCATCACCGCGTCGACCACGTAGACCTCGGCCTCGACGCCGAGCAGGCGCTGCGTCTCGCTGAGCGCGGCCCGCCAAGCAGACTCACCGAGTTCGTCGACCGAGCGCGCACCCTCGACGCGCGGAATTCCATACTGCGCTTCAAGCTGCTCTTTGACCGCGGTGAACGCCTCGAACAGCAGGCCCTGGGCCGCCGCCGGCACCAGCCGACCGCGCCGCTCGGCGTCACTCAAGGCCAGGCGAAACCAGCCGGTCGTCGGCCGTCGGTCCGAGATCTCGCCGAAGCCCAAGAGCGGCGGCACCGAGGCCAACCGCGAGGCGCGCGACAGCTCACCGGCGCGCTCGTGGAGCTGCA
>JBBQIO010000592.1:0-3281 GCA_038325015.1 Polyangia bacterium | reverse complement strand
TCCTCATCTCGTTTGGCGACATCTCTATGACGGAGCAACGCACGTGCCAGCATCGCGACCGTCAGCGAGGGCACGACGCCGGACATCATCTGCAGAAACGAGAGAGGCGGAGAAGCAGATTACTTCAAGAAGTTAAATAGTCGGGGCGACAGGATTTGAACCTGCGGCATCCTGGTCCCAAACCAGGCGCGCTACCAGACTGCGCTACGCCCCGTGTGGTCACGAATACCTGAAACCGAGCCCGGTTGCACGACCAATCGATGCTAGAGCGGCGATGCCGTCAGCGCGCGCGTCAACTCCGCCAGAGCGCGTGCGCGATGGGACACCCGGTTCTTGTCGACCATGTGGAGCTCGGCCATCGTCAACCCCAGCCCATCCACCTCGAACAGCGGATCGTAGCCGAAGCCGCCGGTCCCCCGCGACTCACGCAAGATGTGCCCTGCGCAGGAACCCTCGGCAACGATCCGCACGCCCGACGGTGCGAGCAGCACCAGTGCACAGCGAAAACGCGCGGTGCGAGCAGCGTCCGGCACGGCGGCGAGCGCGCGCAAAAGTCGCGCGTTGTTGGCCGCGTCGCGACCGAGGCCCGTCGGCGCGTGCGCTTCATCGGCGGCGAAGCGCGCCGAGCGCACCCCGGGCGCACCGTCGAGCACGTCGACCTCAAGACCGCTGTCGTCGGCGAGCGCGGCCAGCCCGGTGGCGGCCAGCGCCGCGAGCGCTTTTTTCTCGGCGTTGCCGACGAAGGTCGGCTGGTCTTCATCGACCTCGATCTGAAGTGGCTCGACGGCAATTCGGAGCGGCCTCAAGAGTGCGCTCAGCTCGCGCAGCTTGCCTTGGTTGGTAGTGGCGACGACGAGCCGCTGCATCGAAATCAACGCGCCGACGTCAGCGCCCGCGATTGGGCGGCCGAGATCTCACGCACGCCGTGTTCGGCCAGATCGAGCAGCGCGTTGAGCTGTGCCCGGTCGAACGTGCCCTTTTCGGCGGTGCCCTGGACTTCGATGAGCTTGCCCTCGGCCGTCATGACGATATTCATGTCGACCTCGGCGCGCGCGTCCTCCTCGTAGGCCAGGTCCAAGCGCGCTTCGCCGTCGATGATGCCGACCGAAACCGCGGCCATCGGTTGACTGAGCGGGTTTTTGGCCAATCGGCCGTTCGCGATCAGGCGACGCACTGCCAGTGACAGCGCCACCCAGCCGCCCGAGATCGCCGCGGTGCGCGTTCCACCGTCCGCCTGTAGCACGTCGCAGTCGATGGTGATGGTGCGCGGACCGAGCCGCGTAAGGTCGATTGCCGCGCGCAGTGACCGCCCGATCAGACGCTCGATCTCTTTGCCCCGTCCGTTGGGCCCGCGCCCGCTGCGGGTCGTGGTCGCGCGTGGCAGCATCGAATATTCCGCGGTGACCCAGCCCGACCCGCTGTCACGCAGGAACGGCGGCACCTTTTCCTCGACGGAAGCGGTGCACAAAACCCAGGTCTGGCCCGCCTTGACCAGCGCGCTGCCCTCGGGGTCTTTGAGCCAATCGGAGGTGATTTCGAACGAGCGGAGCTGGTTGGGCGCACGGCCATCGGATCGCATCGGCGAACCATAGCAAAGGACTCAGGGTGTGCGCGCAAACAGCGAGGTCGACTTCGACATCGACACTTTGGCGGTCGGGACCCGGGCGGTGACAAACTCGGCGATCCCATCGCCGACCGCGTTGGCCAGCTGCCGCTGCACCGTCGGATCGAGCAGCATGGGCCCCTCGACGGGATGGTCGATGAAGCCGATCTCGACGAGCACCGCGGGCGCATTGACGCCGGCCAGCACATCGAAGCTGGCCTGCCGCACGCCGCGGTTCGGCGACAAGCCGGTCTGTGCGAGGTGGCTCTGCAAGAGCCGCCCGAGGCGCAGTGAATCGTGCAGCGTGTTGACGATCTCCAGCGCCGCGAGTCGTCCGGCGACGACGTCGTTGGCGGCTTGCGTCGTCGCACGATACGCTGCGACGTCGGTGGCTTCACGATCGTAGACGTACGTCTCGATGCCGCGCCGCGAATGATCCGGCGAAGCGTTGGCGTGGACGCTCACGAAGCACACCGTTTCGCCGCCATTGGCCACGCGAGATCGGTCGTGCAGCGTCAGATAGCGATCGCGGGTGCGGGTCAGCTCGCTGGCAATGCCGCGCTGAACGAGTCGCTGCGCAATCAGGCGTGCAAACGTCAGCGTCAGCTGCTTTTCGAGGGTGGGCAGCACCGCGCCAGGGGCTCGTCGCCCGGTCGCACCTGTGTTGGAGCCACCGTGCCCGGGATCGAGGACGACGAGGGGAGTGGCGCTGGCCGAGGGGGAAGCGATGCCGAACGCGATAAAAACAAATAACGCTCTTGAGGTAGTCATGGTGGTTACATGTAGGATAAACGGCTACCCGCTTGCGCGCAAATTTGCAGGAGGCTAAGCATGCACCTTCGTGCCGTCTCCGCCGCCGCCGACTTTGGGTCAACGTGTCTCGCTGGTCGGCCTCCTCGTGGCCGCAGCCTGCGTCGAGTTGATCCTCAACCGCCTGGGCGCGCAGGTCATCGCCGAGCTGCCCGGCTTGAGCTTGAGCTGGCGCCACGGCATCGACCTGGGCGGCCTGTTCGCGTTCGAGCTGCTGTCGAGCTTGGCCGTGGTGGTCTGGGTGGTCGGCCTGGTCCAGGTCGCTCTCCATCCTGGGCTGCGGCCGCCATCGCGGATCGCCCTTCCGCTGGTCGGTCTCGTCACCGCGCTCGGCGGTGCGCTTGGGCTTCTGTTTCGGCTGCCGGGCGGCTGGATGGAGCCACTCTACACGAGTCTTGCTTTTTTTGCGTTCCTATCTTTTGTCGCTCTTCTGCCTCAGCCCACGAATCGTCGTGTTCGTTGGGGTTCTTTCGGCTTTTTGCTGACCGTCACCATCCACGCCCTCCTGCGAGCGACCGCTCTGTCCGGCGGCTATCTGCACGACCTCAACGATGTGCCGTGGCTGGCTTCGGCGGGGCAGCTGGCAGTCGCGGTTTCGGTCCTGTTTCTGTGCCCTACGGTGTGGCGGCGAACACCGGCCGTTGTGTCGCTGGCGATCACCGGTTTGGCCGGCACGGCGTCGTTCTTTCACCCTGACGGCGCGCAGCGCATGCTGAGCCAGCTCGCGGGCGTCGAATGGCCGCTGGCTACCGCGCCACGCGTCGTCCTCTTGTTGACCTTCGGCGCCTACCTCTACGCGCTCTTGGCCTGCTTTGATGTCGCGGGTGCGCCGCGGCTGCGGGGCTGGGCGTTGGCGCTGTTTGGGCTG
>JBBQIO010000591.1:0-3290 GCA_038325015.1 Polyangia bacterium | reverse complement strand
GGCGCTTTTACTACACCAAGGACGCGGCCAACGTGCCGCGCATCTTTACCCAGGAGACCTCCGAGGTGGCGCGTTCGGCGCTGGTCGAAAAGGCCGTGGGCGTGCGCGTCGCGACGCACGCCGAGCTCCTCGACGGGGTGGAGATCGAATCGGCGCCACCCCTCAGCGGGTACGTCACGACCAAGCCCAAAGCGCACGGCGAGGTTCTCCTGACCACCGACTCGGGCGAGCCGCTCCTGGCCCGCTGGCGCCAGGGGTTGGGCCAGGCCGTAGTGTTCACCAGCGACGTCAAAAATCGCTGGGCGGCGCGCTGGCTCAAATGGCCGGGGTACCCAAGGTTGTGGGCCCATCTGGCGCGCTCGACGATGCGACAGGGGTTCGGCCAGGGCGCCCACTACGAGCTGCGCACCGAGGTCGACCCGCCTCACGCCAGCGTCGTCGTCGACGCGGTGGGCACTGACGACCGATTCGTCAACGGGATGGCCACGACGCTGGAGCTGATCGATCCCGACCACCCCGAGCACCCCGAAGCGGTGCCCATGCCCCAGACCGCGCCCGGACGCTATCAGGCCGACGTCCGCCTCGATCGCTACGGCGCCTACCTTCTGCGCGCGGTTCACCACGGCGACCACGGGCAGCGCGTCGGCGAATCGCTGGGCACGCTCAGCTTGCCCTACCCGCGCGAATATTTGGCCCTCCCGGCCGACCTCGCGCACCTGCAGCAGATCGCGACGCACAGCGGCGGCATTCGTCGCACCGCGCAAAACGCGACGCAGCTGTTCGATGCCCGTGGCCAGACCATCGCCTACTCGCGCGACCTGTGGCCCTGGCTGCTGTGGGCGGCGGCTTTGTTGCTCCTGGTCGACATCGCCTCCCGGCGCCTGCCCGGGTGGCGCCGCGCAAAAAGCGCAAGACGGTTGACAAAGGCGCCCGAAGGAGGCTAGTTCAATGCCGTTTCATTCGGGGCGTAGCGCAGCCTGGTAGCGCGTTCGGTTCGGGACCGAAAAGTCGGAGGTTCAAATCCTCTCGCCCCGACTACAGATCGAAGTTGCGAATACGGTGGCAGGCTACGGGGGAGGGTCGGGTGCCAGCTCTGAGTCTATTGGTCGTCGACGACGACCGCGATGTATGCCAATACCTCGAGGATTTCCTCACGCACGAGGGCTATCGCGTGGTCACCTGCAGCGATCCATCCGACGTGATGGAGACGCTGCGGCAGGGCGAGTTCCACGTCTGCATCATCGATCTGATGATGCCCAAGATCTCGGGAATCGACCTCCTCGGCTACATCCGCAAGGTCGACACCGACCTGGCCGTCATCATCCTGACCGGCTATCCCTCGCTGGAAACAGCGACCGCGCTCATCGAGTACGACATCTCGGCGTACATCAAGAAGCCGTTTTCGATGGACGAATTTCGCTGCGCCATCGAGCGCATCGCGCGCAAAAAGGGACTCGTGCTGCGCAAAGAGGACGCGCTGCACCAGACGATTGGTCGTGTGATTCGGGAGCTGCGCAAAACGCAGGGGTTGACGCTCAAGCAGATGTCGCGGCGGACCAAGCTGTCGGTGTCGCTGCTGTCGCAAATCGAGCGCGCCGAATCGTCGGCATCGATCTCGTCGCTGTTCAAGGTGGCAACCGCGCTCGACGTGCCGCTGACCGAATTGTTCGGCGATTTTTAGGGGCGTCGGCTCGATTTACTGAAGGGCGTGCCGCCCTTCCTCGTCGAGCACAGCTCGCCGAGCCTCCTTCCCTGCGCCGCTCGGACTCCCTCGCGAGCTCGCCGTGCTCGCTTGGCGGCGGGTTTCAACAGCCTGCTAGGGAGGGGCGTCGGCTCCACGGCCGGACGGCGTCAGACGTACGCCGCCTCGCCATTTTTTCGCAGTGCAGCAATCACGCTCTTGTAGTCGTGATCGGCGACGTTGAAGACGGCCGACCCTGCGACGATGACGTTGGCTCCGGCGGCGACCACCGCGGCGACGTTGTCGGGCTTGAGGCCACCGTCGACTTCGATGTCTATCGACAGCCCGCGCGCGTCGATCTCGTTGCGCAGCGCCGTGATCTTGGGCAGGACCAGCGGGATGAAGCTCTGCCCGCCGAAGCCGGGATTGACCGACATCACCAGCACCTGCGACAGCTCGGGCAGGACGTAGTGGACCATCTCGGGCGGCGTATGTGGGTTGAGCACCACCGACGCACGCTTGCCCGCTGCGCGAATCTGCTCGACGACGCGATGCAAGTGCCGGCAGGCCTCGACATGAACCCCGATGATGTCGGCGCCGGCACGCGCGAAGTCGTCGATGTAGCGCTCCGGCTCCTCGATCATCAAGTGCACGTCGAGCGGCTTGCTCGTGGCCTTGCGCAGCGCCGCCACCACCACCGGTCCGATGGTGATGTTGGGGACGAAGCGCCCGTCCATGACGTCGACGTGAATGTAGTCGCAGCCGGCCAGGTCGATGGCGCGGACCTCGTCGGCGAGGCGGCCGAAGTCGGCCGAGAGTATCGAGGGGGCAATCTTGATCATGCGCTCTTTCATTATGGCATCGATCCCGGAGCTCAGCTGAACTCGGACGGCCGAGACCGCAGATGGCGAACGAGAAAAACGGCCAACATTGCCTCGCTACGGCAATTGCGATTGCTTCCGCACGGCCCACCAGGCGAAGGTGGTCGATGCCACTTTTCGCGCTGGCCCTCGTTTCGCTCCGGCGCTGCTTGCCGCGGACGCCGTCGGCCAGCTCAACGGCCACTGGCAGGGCAGCCTCGTTCGGCAGAGTGTCTCGCTCCCGGTGGCCTTCGACTTTGCCGAAGAGCACGGTGTCGTCACGGGCCGCTTCAGCTCGCCCGAGCAGCGGGTCTTGGAATTTCCCCTGGATGCGCCGCCGGTCCTGGTGGGCAATCACGTGAGCCTCGCTCTCGCCGGCGGTTCACTGGTGCTGGCGGGCACGTTCACCGCCGCACGATGAGCGGCACGCTGACCGACAACGGCGCGCGCGGCTCCTTCAGGCGCCGCGGCGCAGGCGTACGATGTAGAAGCCGTCCGCGTCGTGGCGATGCGGCCAGGTGCGCAGCGCGCCGGTTTCGTCGGCCAGGTGGGCTAAGCTTGCCGGCGGCTTTTCGACGACAAACGCTGGATGTCGCGTCAGGAACGAGGCCAGCTGCAACGGCCCCTCCTCGTCGGTGAAGGTGCACACCGAGTAGACCAGCACACCGCCGGGTCGCACCTTGGGCGCCAGCGCATCGAGCAGCGCGGCGCCGACGCCAGCAAGCGCGGCCGCGTCCTTTTTAAGGTCG
>JBBQIO010000590.1:0-3293 GCA_038325015.1 Polyangia bacterium | reverse complement strand
CGATCTCCTGTGCGACCGCTAAAGGCGCGTCGAAGTACTCGGCGCGCACCCGAACCTTGTAGGTCGGATAGAGCGTGGCGCCGAGCGCAAACGTACAGACGAACGCCAACGACGCGATCAGCGCAAAGCGTCGCTCCGCCTGGGCACGAGCAAAATTGCCGCGCAGGTAGCCGCGCATCCACAAGAGGTGGTGAGTCGACGCGCCGACGAGCACGGCGGCCGAGATTGTGTGAATGACGAGGAGCGAGCGAGCGAGCGGCTCTGCGAAGGTCACGACAGGGGGCACTACTTCTTAGCCTGCATCACCAAGATGTAATCGGGGAACTGTGCCATCTGCCCGTCGAGGGTGATCCCGGTGAGCAGCAGCGCCGCGGTGTCCGCTGGTTTGGCCATGGGAAAGTCGAGGAACACGTCGTGCACGCCGCCATTGGGCGGCAGCATGTGCGTCGTCTCCGACCCCACGTTGCCGAACAGACCGTACATGCCGCGGTCGCGCGTGCGTACCGACCCGTCGGGCAGCTTGATGGTCAACAGGTCGCGGTTGATCATCATCACCTTGTTGGTGTTGTTCTGGAACGTTAGCCGCAGCTTGAGCTGATCGTCCTCGACATCGATTGACTGCACGTGGATGGTCAGGCCGTTCTGATTGTCGTAGGCCGGGGCTTGATAGTGAATGCCCGGGCCGCAGCCCAAGGCGAGCGCGACCACCATCGCAAGCAGGACGGGAACGGCGGCCGAGAGAGGATTCACGCGCATAGTCGTTTTTCCGTGTCGAGTGAAGGATTTACTGCGAACGGCGGATGATGTTGCCGCAGCCTGCGCACCGCTCCTTGCTCGAAGGAATTCCGCAGCCCGGACAACGGACGGATTCAGGCTCTGGCTCGACCATGCGACGCGCCTTCGCAGTCACCGGCTGAACGGGTGTGGGAACGATGGCGGGACCGGGCGGCATCGGTAGCGCGGGTGCTGGGGTGGGGGGACCTTCGGTGCGGACGATCCGGGCGGCTGGCGAGTCACCCATCGGCTCGCCACATTCGAGACACAGATCCGCGCCCTCCTCGACCTCCGCGTTGCAGGAGGGACACCGTGTGCCCGTGGCCATGTGCTCGATGTTACGCGCGCGGTGCGGGAGGTGCCACAATCTCGGCCTTCTTCTTGTTGGCGATGGAGCCGTTGGCCGCGTCGACTTTGATGCCCTCGGCCTTGTCGTGGTGCCTCTCGCCCTTGTCGGCCTTGTCGCCCTTGTCGGCCTTGTCGGCCTTGTCGCCCTTGGCATCGGCGGCGTCGATGCGCTTGATGCCATGCTTTTCCAGCACGGCGCGCTCGATGGCCAGCGCGGTGTCTGGATTGTTCCGCAAGAATTCTTTGGCGTTCTCGCGGCCCTGTCCGATGCGCTCACCCTTCCAGGCGAACCATGCACCCGACTTTTCGAGGATGTTCCCCTCGGAGGCGAGATCCAAAATGTCGCCCTCTTTGGAAATCCCCTCGCCGTACATGATGTCGAACTCGACCTCGCGGAACGGAGGGGCCAGCTTGTTCTTGACCACCTTGACCTTGGTCCGGTTGCCGATCGCCTTGTCGCCCTGCTTGATGGCGCCGATGCGGCGAATGTCGAGGCGGACCGACGCATAGAACTTGAGCGCATTGCCGCCCGACGTGGTCTCGGGGTTGCCGAACATGACGCCGATCTTCATGCGGATCTGGTTGATGAAGATGACCAGCGTGTTCGATTTGGAGATCGTGCCGGTCAGCTTGCGCAGCGCCTGCGACATCAAGCGCGCCTGCAGACCGACGTGCGAATCGCCCATCTCGCCCTCGATTTCCGCCTTCGGAACGAGCGCGGCGACCGAGTCGACGACCACCACATCGACGGCACCCGAGCGCACCAGCATGTCGGCGATCTCAAGCGCCTGCTCGCCGTTGTCCGGCTGCGAGACGAGTAGGTCGTCGGTCTTGACGCCGAGCTTGCGGGCATAGACGACATCGAGCGCATGCTCGGCGTCGACGAACGCGCAAATTCCACCGCGCTTTTGCGCTTCGGCGATGGCGTGCAGGGTGAGCGTCGTCTTGCCCGACGACTCCGGTCCGTAGATCTCTACGACGCGCCCGCGCGGCAACCCGCCTGCGCCGAGCGCAATGTCGAGGGCCAGCGACCCGGTCGGAACGACCTGAATCTCAGGCGCCTTCTGATCCTCGCCCAGGCGCATGATCGCGCCCTTGCCGAACTGCTTCTCGATGGTGGAGACCGCCAGCTCGATGGCCGCGTCACGACCACTGCGCGAGGCGCCCGGCGTTCCTGTGGTTTTTTCTTCTTTTTTCTCTTCTTTATTTCCCCAGGCCATCTTAGGTCTCCTTTGATGATGCTGATAAAGCAGATGATGCGGATGCGACATGCGATACGTCGCGTTCTGAGCGAGGTGGTTTTGCAGCACTGCTGCCGATCGCCATCTGCCCCAGGCGGAGGTATTCGACGCCCGCCTTCGGCGTTCGACTCTCGTACAGGACCAGCTCGTTGGCCGCGCAGTTGCCGATGCTGACATCGCCGAAAAAGCTGCCCAGCGCCACATGGGCCGACGCCTCGGGAGCGCGACGCAGCCGTCCGACGGTGACATGCAGATGATACGGCCGCCCATCCGACGTCGGCTGCGCTTCGGGATCGAGCCCGAAATCCACCAGCTCCGCCTCGACGGCCGCGGCGAGCGTCAGCAGCGCCGGCGTCGGACTGACCGCCGCCCACAAGACCCGCGCCTCGGCGGTGCCGGGAAACGCGCCAAACCCGCTGAGCCGCAGCTCGACGGGCGCCAGATTAGCCACGCAGCGGCGTAGCCGATCGCGAATCGCGCCCGCCGCCTCCTCCTGGATGCCGCCCAAAAACTTGACGGTCACGTGCAGGTTTGCAGCCGGCACCCACGACACCTCTTGCGCGGCTGCGCCCAGGGCCGCTCGCCGATGGGCCACCTCGTCGACCAGGCGCCGAGTCAAGGCCACCGAAAGAGGAAGGGCCACAAAGGAGCGGATGCGCATTTGTTCAGTACTCTAAGAGCGCCGGATCGGGGAGTCAAGCAATAGGAGTGGGGTGCAGCAAAAATCGCGGCGCGCGGGTGCTATTGGCCGTCGCGCTGCCGCTCGACGAGCGCCTTGTACAAGAGGTGTAGCGCGGCATGCGCGGCAAAGACACGGACCTGCTCGCGCTCCCCCGGCCAGCGCAGCGTCCGGCCGATGAACCCCGCCGGAAGATCTTTGCCGGCCAGACCGATTTCGACCGTCCCGACCGGCTTGTCCGCGCTGCCGCC
>JBBQIO010000589.1:0-3300 GCA_038325015.1 Polyangia bacterium | reverse complement strand
GCAACGTTTCGGGACAGGCGCGCGACGTCACCGTGACGGTCTCGGCCGAGGAGCTGCAATTCGGCAGCGAGAGCGCCAGCAAAGATCCGGCGAGCGAGGTCGAGATTAAGGCGATCGACAAGCGCACGCTCAAGCTCGGCATCGGCCGCTCGGGGACCGTTCACTTTTCGCTCAAGGCGTTGGCCATGGGCAACGTGCGCGTCACAGTCCGGGCCGTTTCCGGCGATCTGTCCGTCGGTGAGGAGCTCGAGCTGCCGATCTCGGTCGGCCTGCCGTCGATCGAAAAGGTGATGCTGAGCGACCTGCACACCGGCAAAAATACCCTCGCCGGCGTGCTCGGCGCGTGGCAGCCGGGCACCGATCGGACCACGGTTCGCGTGGTCACCAATCCGTATGCTCAAGTGTTCGCCGGGCTCGATCAGCTGCTCGGCTATCCTTACGGCTGCATCGAACAGACCACGTCGGCCACGCGGCCTTTATTGGCGGCGCGTCGGCTGATGGAAGAGATTCCGCCGCGCATTCCAAAGGGCCAGACGCCGAACCAGACCGTCGAGGCGCGGCTGGCGGCCGGCATCGCGCGCATCCTGTCGATGCAGACGCCGGCCGGCGGATTCAGCTACTGGCCCGGCGAGCGCAATCCCAACCTGTGGGGCACCGCGTACGCGACCCATCTTTTACTCGACGCCAAGGCGGATCACGTCGATTTTTCGGAGTCGCGGCTGGCCGACGCGCTCGAATTTCTCGAACGCGCGGTGCAAGGGCGCATGAGCTGGGAGGACTACTATCGCTGGGGCGATCAGCGGGCCGAGCCCTACGTGCTCTACGTCCTGGCGCGCGGTGGCCGGCCGCAGGTGGCGCGCATCAACGAGCTCATCGGCTTTGTCGTCAAGGCGCAGGAATTTGCCTACAAAGCCAACGCCGAATTGGCCAAGCTGCGCGCGTCGAGCAATCTGTACGGCGCGGTTTTGCCCTACGCGTTCCTGGATGTGGCATCGCTCGACGAGGACCTGTACCTGCTCAAGGCCGCGCTCTACGTCACCGGGGATCATCGCTACGAAGCCGAATTGGCAAAATTTGACTTGCGCCCTATTTATTTTTTACGACAATATTCTTACTCTTTTTACTCAGACATGCGGTATCGCGCTATGGAGCTGGCGGTTTTCGGCGACCTGTTCGGCGCTAGTCCCAAGGCCAAGCCAATGGTCGATCTATTGGTTTCGACCATCGCCAGCCATCCGTTTTATTACTTCAATACGCAGGAGCTGGGCTGGGCGCTCACCGCCGTCGCCAAGCAGGTCGGCCCGACGGGTGACACGGTCACCGCTTCGCTCAGTGTCCATGGCGCCGAGCTGACGGCCAAGCGCGCCACGCCGCACGCCGCGCCGACCTGGGTGGTGCGCGGCTTGTCGACCATCTCCGACGCGCTCATTACCGTCGCTGCCGCCAAGCAGCCGCGTCATCTGTTGACCGTCACCGAGGGGGTGCCGGCACGCGCCGAAGACGTGCCGATGGGCGCGCACGGGGTCTCGGTGACCCGCGAGTACCTCGATGCCAGCGGCTCGGCGGTCGACCTCGACAAGGTCAGCCTGGGCGACGTCGTCTACATCAAGCTGACGCTGCACAACGACACCACGCGGCAGCTGGCCAACATGGCGCTGGTCGATCGTCTGCCCGCCGGCTTCGAGATCGAAAATCCGCGCCTCGGGCGTGGCGGCGCAGGCGAGGGCAACGAGTGGATGAATCTCAAGCACCTGTGGGCCATCGACTACATGAACCTGCGCGACGATCGCTTCGAAGCCTTTGGCAGCCTGTCCTCGAGCTCCGAGGGCGCCGAGGTCCTGTATGCGGTACGGGCAACCAGTGCCGGCACTTTCACCGCGCCGGTGGCGCAGATCGAGGCCATGTACGACCCCGAGGTGTGGGGGCGTGCGGATCCGATTCACGTCGTGGTCCAGAGCGAATAGACCGTGGCGGGCGAGGGCAAACGATGGAGGTGGCGCCGCACAGTGTG
Organism: Polyangia bacterium; assembly: GCA_038325015.1. GTDB lineage: Bacteria > Myxococcota_A > Polyangia > Palsa-1104 > Palsa-1104 > JBBQIO01. Next base: position 1,289 of record JBBQIO010000589.1, on the reverse strand, counting down.
GGTGCTGAGTGCAGTAGTAGTCCTCGGCGTAGCGACTGCCTTCATCGTCCCCTTGCCGGCGCGCCTCGCCGCCGGCGATTCGCAGGTGGTGTTTTTTCGCGACGGCTCGGTGGCCTACGCCTTTGCATCGTCCGACGGTAAGTGGCGCCTGCCGATCGATCTTCACCACATCGACGCGCACTACATCGATGCCCTGGTGCGCTACGAGGACCACCGTTTTTATCACCACCCCGGCGTCGATCTGTTGGCGGTCGCACGCGCTGCGTTTACCAATGTCACCTCGGGGCGGCGGCAGTCCGGCGCCTCGACCTTGACCATGCAGCTGGTGCGCATGCTCGAACCGCGGCCGCGCACGTTCGGCTCCAAGATCATCGAGGTGCTGCGCGCCACGCAGCTCGAGCTGCGGCTCTCCAAGCCGCAGATCTTGACCGCGTATCTGCGCTTCGTGCCGTACGGCGGAAACCTCGAAGGGGTCGAGACCGCATCGCAGCGCTTTTTCGGCCACCGCGCCGAGGCGCTCAGCGTCTCGGAGATCTTGACGCTGCTGGCGGTGCCGCAAGAGCCGCACCGACGCTCGCCCAAGCAGGCGCACCAGGCAGAATTGTTGCGCGCGATGGCGCATGTCGGGACCCGCCTCGACGTCTCGCCGCTGACCCCGCTTTTACCCGCCGACCACGACTATCGCTTCTTGCAGTTGGCGCCGCACGCCGCGTTCTGGCTGCGCGCGCGCCATCCTGGGCTGGCCGAGATTCACACCACGCTCGATCGGTCGGCGCAGCTGATCGCCGAGCGAATGCTGCGGTCACGCGCCGCGCGGCTCGGGCAGGCGGGCATTTTCAACGGCGCGGTGGTGGTCCTCGATCACTCCCCAGCCAGCGGACCCGAGGTGCGCGCGCTAGTCGGCAATCCCGATTTTTACGATCGCGATCATCATGGCCAGATCGCCGGCTTTGCCACCCCGCGATCGCCCGGCTCGGCGCTCAAGCCGCTCCTCTATGCGCAGGCCATCGACGGCGGCACGCTGGCGCCGGACATGCTGCTCGAAGACGTGCCGCAGCGCTGGGGGAGCTGGGCGCCGACCAACTACGACGGCGAATACCGCGGCCTAGTGCGCGCCGAGGACGCTCTGTCGCGCTCGCTCAATACGGTGTTTTTGGGCCTTTTGGCCCAGGTCGGCGTCGATTCGTTCGTCGCGCTCCTGTCGCGGCTCGAGCTGCACCGGGCCTCGGCCGCGGCGAAGACCGTTGGGCTGTCGTTGGTGCTCGGCGCCGTCGAGGTCACGCCGCTTG
>JBBQIO010000588.1:0-3302 GCA_038325015.1 Polyangia bacterium | reverse complement strand
GTCCCTTTCCGTACATTCTGATCATCAATCAGAACACCGTCGAAACAGTGTTGCGGGAGCGCTTCACTGAACTCGGCGGACAGATCGAATGGTTGACCGAGCTGACTTCACTGACGCCGGATGATCACGGACGCATTGGGGCGACGCTGCGCCATCTTTCCGACGGGCGCGAGGAGCAAATCAGCCCGCGGTGGCTCGTCGGGTGCGACGGGATTCACAGCTTCGTGCGCAAGAACCTGGGAATCCCGTTCGAAGGCGACGAATACACGGGCCAGGAAATGCGCATGATGGATGTGCCGTTGTCGCATTGGCCACTGGGCGATGACGCGATTCACTACCTCATCGCCAAAGATCGGATGCTCCTCGTAACCAAGCTGCCGGGCGCGAACTACCGGTTGCTCATCAGCGATATGGGCGATTCTCACCGCACCGAGACTGCGCGGCACGATTTTCAGCATCTGATGGACGGCTATTTCCCCGACGTGCGCCTCGGCGAGCCGGAATGGGCGACGGTGTTTACGCTCTGGCGGCGGGTGAGCGCGAGCTATCATCAGCATGGCGTTTTTCTCTGCGGCGACGCCGCGCATATTCACTCGCCCGCGGGCGGTCAGGGAATGAACGCCTGTTTGCACGACGCGTTCAATCTGGGGTGGAAGCTGGCGCTGGTCGCGCGCGGCGAGGCCAACCTGTCCCTGCTCGACAGTTACGAAGCCGAGCGACGACCGATCGCCAAGCAGGTCATCGAGGGCTCGCATCTCATGCACAAGGTGATGATGGCGCATGGAACCTCGATCGAGGAGCGCATCGCCATCACCAAGGAGCCCGGTTATAACCTGAAGGCGGTGCGGCAAGTATCCGGTCTCGCCTACACTTATCGCGACAGCGGGCCATCGTCGTCGGCAGCGATGCTCGACGGTGTGGTCGATGGTGACCGCGCGCCCGATGCGATGTTGACCGCCACGCAGCGGGTCCATTCGCTGCTCTGCAACAATCCCTACTACACGCTCCTGTTGTTCCAACGCGACCCATCGACCACCGACAGCTTATCCGGCCTGGTCGCCGAGCTGGGCGCGCGTTACGGCGAGCGCGTGCGCGCCATAACAATCGCACTCGGTACGAGCGGCGCGCCGGCCGGCAATGACACCGTGGTGGCCCTGAGCGACCAGGCACATCGCATCTACGGTGCGCCGGATGGCGACGCCTTGTGCCTGGTTCGGCCCGACGGCTACATCGCCATGCGACGGCCGATGAGCGAAGTTGCGAGCCTGACTTCTGCCCTCGCTTCCATTCTGATCTAATTGTTCGCCTGAACGCGTTCAACGCACACCCCCACGGAGGAGTCCCATGCCAGACGTCACGGTCACAGCGCTCAAAAATGGCCCGCTACTCATCAAGGAGGCGGTCAAGATCATCGACGGAGTCAGCGGAGAAGAGATTCCAGTTGGGAAGTTCCCGGTAGCCCTATGCCGTTGCGGTGGCAGCAACAACAAGCCCTTCTGCGACGGGATGCATGGCAAGAACGGCTTCGACGGGGCGTGCGCAAAGGCGAGTGTCGCGGGCGTTTGAACGGCCGGCATAGCGCCGACGCACATCAGCGAGACGAGCGTGCGAGACGCCATCGAGCACTTCCCCGCTGGCCTCGCCAAGCAGGCACCACGACAAGCGCTCGCGACACTCGGTGGTGAGCTCGGCAAGCTAGCCGAGTCCGGGATCGCGAAAAAGGCGCTCAAGACCGCGATCCTCGAAGCGGTACGCTCGATTGGATAATCCAAAGCACAGTTAATCTTAAGTTGCGGCCCCACCTCAACCGAGCTGGGATTGGGCTACAGTGCGCGCGAATGGAGCTTCTGTTTGTCGGCTTCCTGGCCACGATGGGCCTCGCTTCGTGGGCGCTGTTTCGCCGCAACGCTCGGCCGCCAGCACTCCCGTCGGGCGAACGGAGCCTGCATACGCTGCAGGTCGGCGACGTCGTGCAGCACCTTGGCCGCGATTATCTCGTCGAAGGTACGCTGGCGTTCGGCGGCGCGCAGTCCGAAGAGGGCGCGCACCTGTATCGGCTGACCGACGGTGCGAAAATCGTCTATTTGTGGGAGGCAGGCGAGGGCGATCCCGGGCTCTTACAGCGGCGCCCCAACGAGCGCTTCGATCCGCCGACCGATGCGCTGGAGCTCGACGGCGCGCTCTACCACCGCAAGATGACGCGCGAGCTGACCGCCCTCCGCTCGGGGGATGTCGGCCTGCGTCGCGTCGGCGGCCGCGTGACCGTCCGGCTCTATGCCGGCGGCGACGGCCTGTTGCTGCTCCTGCTCGGCTGGAGCGACACGACGGATGCCTTCTTCGGCAAGCGAGTCGCGGCGCACCTGTTCGACCTGTTGCCCGGCCGTTAACGGCCGCGGTTGGGTCCGCCCAACAGGATGGTTTCGAGCTCGTTATAGGCCTGCGTCAGCGATTTGGTGAGCTGACTCGCCGCTTCGTGCTTCTTGGGGTCGCCGGCATGTAGATCGGGATGGTACTTGCGCATCAGCCGGCGGAAGGCGTGCTTGACCTCCTCAAACGGCGTCCCGTACGGCACTTCGAGTTGCGCATAGAGCTCGCGCAGCCGGCGCTCCGCCGACGTTCCGACCGGGCGCGGCTTGCTCCGCGTCGAGCTCCGCTTTTCGCTCGGCCTCGGCGAATCGAGCTTGCCGCGCCGCTCCGCCCCCCGCACGCGAGCCGCCTGCTCGGCGGCTTCACGCGTCCGCCGTGCCTCGTCGTCGCGCAGTCGGCGCTCGCGACGCCGCACCAGCTCGGCCTCGAGCTCCTCGTCGGTGAGCTCGTCGACGACGGTTTCGCCGGTTGCCCGATCGAGCAGCGCGTTGAGATTCGCGCGCGCCAGATCGAACAGCCGACGCGACAAGCTCATCGCTCGTCGATCTCCAGGACCGTCGGCGCCAGCTCCTCTTCATCGACATCGGCTTCGTCGTTTTCCGCATCGGCCGTCGGATTCTCGGCCGTCGGCGGTAGAGCGGCCGGCTCGACTGCGGCCGCAGCCACGGCTTGGTTGCGATCGACGATCCGAACCTCCTCTTCGTCATCGCGCGGCCGCGCAATCTCGCGACGGCCGCCATTTTGACCGTCGTGCTTGCCCCGGCTTCCGGGCACGTCGTTGCGCGCGCTGACCTCGAACTTCTCGTGGTGAAACCGCTTCTTGGCCTCGACGACGATGCGCTTTTGCAGGCGCTTCTCCATCTCCTCCAAAAATTCTTTTTCCGCAGTCACCAGCAGCTCGGCGATCTCCGGGTGGCAGGCCAAGACGATGTAGT
>JBBQIO010000587.1:0-3318 GCA_038325015.1 Polyangia bacterium | reverse complement strand
GATTTTTACCTGGACCGCCCCTTTTGCGGCGCTGGTCGCGGGCGGCTTGAGTGTTGCCGCGCGACTGGATGGACTGCGGGCGTGGGCGTATCACCGAGGCTTGCTGGTGGATGGCGCACTGCTGGTCGCCGTTACGGCACTGGCGGCGCTCAAGCGCTTTTCGCCGGCGGTCATCGCGCTCCAAGTCGACGGCCGAGCTGGGCTCCACGATCGATTGAGCTCGGCGGTGGCGTTCAGCGAGCTTGTGCAACCGAGCCGCTTCATGGCCGCGGCGCTGGCCGATGCGGCGCGCGTGGCGGCCGAGGTACGCGTCGACGCGGTCGCTCCTTTTCGTCGGCCGCGGGCGCTCTACCTCGCGCTGGGCGCGACGGTTTTGTCCCTCCTGGCGGCGGCGATACCATGGTCACCGAGACGCGCAGCACCGGTGGCGTCCCCGCGCGATGTGGCGCCACGCCTGGTCATCGATCACGACCAGCTCGAACCGGATCAAGCCACCGTAAAGGCGCTGCTCGGCGAGACCCGCGTCGACGGCGATGATGAAACGCGCACCGCGGCGGTGGCGCTGGCCGAGCTTTTGGCGCGCATCGATGCCGGTCGAACCGCCGACGAGCTGAGCCGCAAAGAGGCGTTCGAGAGGCTGGCGCAGATTCAAGCGCTCTTGCCGGACCATGCGCTGGAGCAGGCCGCCGAGCTCAAAGATGCGCTCAAGCGTGTGGGTCAGGAGCTCGGCAAAGAGCGGCTGACCGAGAAAGTCGCCGAGGCGCTGGCCAAAGAGGATCTGGCGGCCGCGCGACAACAGCTCGAAGCGCTGGCCCAGGCCGCCGAGGCCAAGGCCAAAAAGGACGAGGCGGAAGCCAAGGACGGCAAGAGCCCGCTCAGCGATCAAGCGCGCCAAGAGCTGGCACGCAGCCTCGATCGCGCCGCGCAAGACCCGGCGGCGCAAAAAAAAGCGGCGGCCCACGCGGAGCAAAAGCGACTCCAAGAGGAGCAGCGCCGGCTGCAGCGCCAGGTCGACGAGCATCCCAAAGACGAAGAGGCGCGCCGGCGCCTGCAGCGCAACCAGCGCGAGCTCGAACGGCTCGAGCGCGAACAGAAGCAGCAGCAGGCCCAACAGCGTCAGCTCGAACGATTGCAGCGTGAGCTCGAGCGGGCGGCCGAGTCACTGCGCCAAAAGATGTCACCCGAGGCCGCCGAGGCGCTGCGTCGGGCCGGTCGCGAGATGGGCGACCTGCAAGACGAGCTGCGCAAGCTCGGGCGCGCGCAAAAGCTGCAGCTGGAAATTGGCGAGGTCAAAGAGCTCATCCGGCGTGCCGGCCACGCAGCAGGCGCGGGTGGCCAAGGCGACGGCAACAGCGGCAACGCGCCGAGCAACGGCAAAGGAAGTCAAGCGAAAAATCAGCAAAATGGCGACAATGGCCAGAATGAAGCCAAGGGTAAAAAAGACGCCAAATCGCTGCTGCGCGAATTTCAGGCCGGCGCCGGTGGCAAACCGCCGCAAGCGCTACTTCTGGGCGGTCGCGGAAACAAAGAGTCGCAGTCGCTGCTCTTGCCGCTCGGCCGAGGACCCGAGGGCAAAGGCGACCAACCGCCGCCGGGTGGAGGCGACCCGCCGCCGCTCGGGCCCAAGGAGCGCGGCGACGGAATCGGCGATCAGCACGACCCGAACATCGAGGGCGCGCACACCGACGAAAAAGCGCTGCACCATGCGACGCGGATCGCCGGCGCCGAAGGGCAGGGGCCGTCGCGCTCAGAAACGATCGCCGGCTCGGCGCAAAAGGGCTTCGCCACGCGCTCGTACCAGAAGGTCTACGGCGACTATTCGGCGGTGCTCGAAGAGGTCATGCAAAAAGAGAGCATCCCGCCCGGCTATCGCTACTACGTGAAGCGCTATTTTCAGCTCATCGCACCGCGCTGATCGGCAGCGAACCCCGCCGCGGGTTCGTGCCACCATCCGCCATTCCCGGAGATCGAGCCATGTTTTCGTCGCGCTTTCCGTCGCTGATGTCGAGTCGCTGGTCGCTGGCCGTCGATGCCGCGCGCGCGCATTCCGCGCTGCTTGACCTCACCGTTTCGAACCCCACCGAGGTCGGGCTGGCGCTTCCCGCCGAGGCGATTCTCGGCGCGCTCGCGGACCCGCGCCTGCTTCGTTATTCGCCCGAGGCGCAGGGGCTTGCCGAGGCGCGGCAGGCGATCGCCGATCATTACAACCGCGACGCCGGTTCGGCGCCGGTCGACCCAGCGCGCCTCTTTTTGTGCGCCAGCACGAGCGAGGCCTACGGCTATCTGTTCAAGCTTTTGTGCAATCCGGGGGAGCGGGTGCTCGCGCCGCGGCCGAGCTATCCGCTGTTCGAGCATCTGGCCCGCTTCGAAGGGGTCCACCTCGACAGCTATCCGTTGCGCTACCACGCTGGCTGGTTTCTCGAGCTCGACGAGCTCGCCCGCCGCATCACGCCACAGACGCGCGCGCTCCTCGTCGTGCATCCCAACAACCCGACCGGCTCGTACGTCAAGGCCGACGAATGGGAGGCGCTCATCCGCTTGTGTCAGTCGCACCGGATGGCGCTCATCTCGGACGAGGTTTTCGCGGAGTACGCGCTGGCTGGCGACGGTGGACGTGTGCGCTCGGCGCGGGCAGTCAGCCGGGACGAGGGCGCCTTGACGTTCACGCTCGGCGGCCTGTCCAAGCTCGCCGGCCTGCCCCAGCTCAAGCTCGGCTGGCTGCATGTGAGCGGACCATCGCGCCTGGTGGCCGACGCGCTGCCGCGACTCGAGCTCCTGGGTGACACGTACCTGTCGGCGTCGGCGCCGGTGCAGTACGGCGCAGCCCGTCTGTTGGCGCTCGGGCTCGACGGTCCGATTCGCGCGCGCGTGGTTGGCAACCATCAGCTGCTGCGGGAAAGGCTGCGCTCGACGCCAGTGCAGCTGTACGAGACCGAAGGGGGATGGTCCGCGGTCCTCCGTTTGCCGCGGATCACAGAAAACGACGAGGAGGCCTGGGTGTTGCGCTTGCTCGCCGAGGAGCGGCTCTTGGTGCAGCCCGGCTGGCTCTACGACTTCGAAGAGCAGCCGATAGTCGTGGTCAGTCTGCTGGTCGAGCCGTCGCTGTTCGCCGAAGGGATCGCGCGCCTGGTCGCGCTGGTCACGCGGCAGCTCGCTTAGGGCTGGCCGGCGTAATAGGATCGCGCCATGAAAAATTGCCGCCGACTGGTCGCCGTTTTTGTCGTGCTCTGCCTGTCGCTGATTTCGTCGCTCGCCCGCGCTGAGCTAATCGTCAAGCTCGCCACGCTCGCTCCCGAAGGCTCGGCCTGGATGAGGCTC
>JBBQIO010000586.1:0-3319 GCA_038325015.1 Polyangia bacterium | reverse complement strand
CTTTTCGCCGTGCTCTTGTATATCCCGGCCGCACACGCCGCTACTGCCGTGCACGTCGGTGTTTATGTCTACTCGGTAAGCGAGCTCAACATCGCTGAGGGGACGTTTTTACTCGACGGCTTCGTCTGGTTTCGTTGGCAGGGTAGCGCGCTGCCGACCGACAAGTTCGAGCTCTCGATTATCAATGGTGCGGTGGAAAACGGAGATGATATGTCGATCGTCCATGACGGCGACACCCACCGAGCGAGCCGCCGCGTTCGGCTGCGCCTGCGCTCGAATTTTTTATTCGACGATTACCCATTCGACCATCAAACGTTGTCGCTTCAGATCGAGCATCGCTGGGACGGCATCGAGCAGCTCGTGTTCGTGCCCGACGATGGCGCCATTCCCGCGGGGAGTAATTTGCAACACGCCTCCTTGGCCCGTGACCTGCAGATCGGCGACTGGATTGTCGATTCAGTTAAACATCACGTCGAGACCAAACAATACGAGACGGATTTCGGCTCGATTCAAAAAGGGGTGTGGGATGGCAAGTCGTCCCGCTACGTCTTCGAAGTGAAGCTGCGACGCCGTCTGGTTCCCTACATCGTAAAGACGCTGATACCGCTCCTGATGATCGTCGCGATGGGGCTGTCTGCGCTATTCATGAACGCCAAAGAATTCAGCACTCAATGTGGCGTGGCGATCACCGCGCTCTTGGCCTGTGTGGCCTTTCAGATCAGCCAGCCTCAGCTCGGCTATCTGGTCAAAGCCGATCGATTCTTCTTTCTCAGCTACGCCGCAATTTTCTTGTCACTGGTTGCAATGATTGCCTCCAATAGATGGGTGCAGAGCGGCGATCCTGACCGCAGCAATGCGCTGAACCGTCGGCTACGCCTGCCTCTTGTGCTGGCGTATTGCGTTGGCGTCGCCGCGGTCGTGTTGACCGGCTGAGCGAAAGTCGAGGTTCGACTACGTAGACTTTCGAATGGATCTCGGAGAGGGGTCCGAGGCATGGCAGACTGGCGCAACATGCCCGCCCAACGCACCGACCCGACCGCGACAATCGACAAGCCTTGGCGCTGGACGACCCCCGAGGAGGCGGCGGAGAGCGAGGGGCGCTACTGGTTGTCGCTCTCGCCCGAAGACCGTGTCTCCGCCGTCGAGGACCTCCGCAGTCGGACCCCAGGAATTTACGATGCGACTCCCGCTCGAATGGACCGAACTTATTGCTTCGTTGATTTCCCACCGCGTGCGCTTCCTGCTCGTCGGCGCACACGCGCTGGCGGCGCACGGTAGACCGCGAGCGACGCAAGATCTCGACCTATTGATCGAGCCCAGCCGGGCCAACTGTCGGCGGCTCGGTCAGGCGCTGGGCGCGTTTGGCTACCCGGGGCTGGCAGCTGAGTGGGAGCAATTCACCGAGCCCAACCGAATGGCGACTCTGGGCCGCGAGCCGCTGCGCGTCGATCTGTTGACCGAGATCACGGGCGTCACGTTCAGCGAAGCGTGGAAGGGGCGACTGGTGCTCCATATGGATGGATTCGACGTGCCGTGCATCGGTCTTGCCGCATTGAAGAAGAACAAGCGGGCGACGGGCCGCACGAAGGATCGGCTCGACCTCGAGCTGCTCGCCGAAGTGGCCGCAGCGTCCACTCGGCGCCGGCCAACCCGAAAGCCGGCGCGTTGAGGCCGGAGTGAAGCCCCGGCGGCTACGTCTCCCTTTGTCTCCGCATTCATGCGTTCCTGTTTATGATAATGCCACTACTGGAGCGTACGACGCTGGCGGACAAAGCGTGGCCGCGCCAGGGCGACAAATAGGAGGAGCGCGCTGAAAATTCCAAGCGGCGGCGGCGCCTGCGCTCCTGCTTGGCACGTGCAGCCGGATTTGGCGTGACCTGTGCCAGTAGAATTGGCGCCATTCGACAGGTCCGGTGGAGGCGTAATCGCGCCATCGGCAGGCTCGATCGGGGTGCCGCTATCGCCGGTCGGCGCAGGTAGCAAATCCGTCGCGACACCGGCGTCGAGCACGGGAACCGATGAGAGCTTCGCGTACAGGGTGACAATCCCATAGGCCGGTACGGCGACCGAGACGGCGCCGGACACCACCGTTGCAGTGGTCATTTGCCATAGCGCGGTCGCGTTGGAGGTGTACGTGTCGACTGATTTTGCAGCCGTGAACATTGCTGGCAGAGCGAGAGTCGCCGTAATGGAGCTTGCCGATTCGTTGATGGCCACCACGGTCAACGAGTGGTCGGTATCGTGCGCATAGGCGCTGGCCACCAGATTGGCAGCGCCCGCCACATTGGCCTCGACTCTCACTGCACCCGGCCGAATGAAGCGAAAGAAGTGTTTGGCGGCGACATATTTCGGGGCCGATGCGCCGCTGGCCTGATCGGTCAACGTCTCGATGCCTACCGCCTTGCCGTCTTCGGTCTGCCAATAGAGCCACGCGCTTTGGAGACCGACGGTGAGCGCCTGGTGAATCTTGAGCCCGATGCTCCACGCGCCGTTGCCGGGAAATCCGCTGGCCGGAGCCAACCAGGCCGATGTTTCGCCGGAGGTCTCGGTCATCCACGATTTGGTTCCCAGCGCCGAATAGCCCTGCACCACTGCGGGCAGGCCCGCGGCCGGCGCCGCTGACCAGCCGTTGACCCACCAATCCCACTGAGTCGCCGCAGCTCCGGCGGCGTTGACGCCGTCGCTGGCATAGCCATGGAGCGCGACGAAATCGAGCGCCGCGCGCGCGGTCGAATCGGCGGCAATGTTGGCCAGGTATTGCAGGTTTTTGTGCGTCGCGGTCGCGCCCGACCCGTATTGCCACATGCCGTAGGGGTCGCCGCCCAACAGATCTTCGGGACCGACAATTCGAATGGGATGAAGGTCGGGATATTTGTCGAGCTCGGCGCGGGCCACTTTGAGCGCGGCGATATATTCGGCGGAGGTTCCGTAATAGCTGCTGTTATAAAAGGTTTCGAAGTTGAGCTCATTTTGAATGCTGATGGCATAGAGAGACACGCCGTAGGTTTTTTGGAAGCCGCGTAGATAGGCCGCCAAGGCGCGCGCAAATTGGGTCAGCGCGCTGGTCGGTCCAGTGCCGCCGAGCGATTTGTCATCGAATTGAGTCAGCGCCGTGCCCGAGGTGTCGAGCTTGCCGCCGGCAAAATTGCCGCCCCAGATAAAGGGCCACGCCGTGCCATCGACGGGCAAGCTCCCGGTCTGACCGCTGATGGTATGGCCCGAGCTGATCTTGACCCACGGCTCCGGTGACCACATCGACGCATACAGCTTGAAGTCGCCAAGGGCGTTTTTTTTGCTGACGCCCAACTGCGCCATCACT
>JBBQIO010000585.1:0-3321 GCA_038325015.1 Polyangia bacterium | reverse complement strand
CATGCCACGCACGACCGAGCCGTCCGGTCTCAAGGCGTGGATGGCCGCGTCGAGATCGGGCAGGGCCAGGCCGTAGCGCGCGGCATCGAAACCCGGGGTCGACAGGTCGACGAGGACCAGCCGGCCAGCCGTGTCACGGCCACGAAGGTGATCCATCTCGAGCGCGCATACCGGGCACGACGCGTCGTAGAAGATCGTCAGTGGGTAATCGGAACGCATCGGTCGCCTTTCGTTGTTTCGGCAATCAGTGAAATAAACGCGCCGCTCAGGGCCCGAGCATTTCGCCTGCGGTCATGGTGTCGTCACGCCCGGAAGGAGCGGTCCTGCCGAGCAGCTTCTTGATCCGCGCGCCCAGTTTCAGGACCTGGCTCAAGGTCTCGGTATCGAGCTTGAGCATCTCCTCGCTCCATGACGTGAGTGTCTCCAGGAGCTCCAGCGTTTCTTCCATGCGACGCTTGATCTCGACCGGCTCCTGGCGCATCGCCGGTTCCGCAAGCAACTGCTGCAGCACGCCAATCGTCGGAGCGATCTCACGTTTCTGGCGCTCTCTGACGATAGTGCGCATTAACTCCCAGACGTGGGTAGAGGTCTCGTAGTGATCGCGCCGGTCGCCGCTCAGATGGACCAGACGGATCAGGCTCCAGCCCTGCAACTCGCGCAGGCTGTTGCTGACGTTGGAGCGCGCGACCGCCAGCGTCTCGACGATTTCGTCAGCGTGCATCGGCCGGCCCGCGATGTAGAGCAGTGCGTGGATCTGCGACACGGTCCGGTTGACGCCCCAGCGGGCTCCCATCTCGCCCCAGTGCAGTACGAAGCGCGATACGGTAGGAGTGAGGGCCATGGCGCATACTTTGAAACCTTCTGGTATTTCTGTCAATACAGAAACTATTGATGGACGATAGCCCCGCAATCCCCGCTGGCGCGCGCTCAGCGCGGCTGCTGGACCGGGTTGGCCGGCGTATCGAACAGATCGCCCGGCCCGTCGAGCCGTGCGTCTTCGATCGTCAGGAGGCGGCGCTTGGTCGCCGCGCCGCCCGGTGCCGAGAAGCCGCCGAGCTCGCCGCTCGCCGCGACGATCCGGTGGCAGGGAACGACAAGGGGAAAAGGATTGCGACCGAGCGACTGGCCGACGGCGCGCGCCGATGCCTCCCTGCCGACGCGTTCGGCGAGCGCGGCGTAGGTGACGACCCGACCCGGCGGGATCGCTCGCGCTGCCGCATACACGCGACGGTCGAAGGCGTCGAGCTCGGCGTCATCGATCCGGATCGCCCGCAACTCGGTCCGCTCGCCGCGCAGCAGCGCCGCGATCGCAGCGATGGCGTCGGCGCTGTGGCCTTGTGGCTGCGATTCGGTGGCGTCGGGATGGCGCCGCGTGACGCGACGGAGCAGCCGAGCGGGTGACGCTTCCGGCAGCCAAACGCCGAGCAGGCCGGCAGCGTTCCAGGCGATGGCGCAATCACCGATCGCGGTCGCGAAGATCGTGAACGCGGGCGATCCGGCCATGGCGAGCATCGTAGCCGTGCTGCCAGCGTAGCGAGCGATGCAAACGGGTCGCGCCCAGCGTCAGGATTTCGCGGCTGGTGCTTCGGCGCAAGCCCGCGTTCGCGCCTCGGGAAGTGCGCTGCGCGGACAATCGGCATGTGTCCAAAACCCTGTTCACCCGCGGCCGGCGTCTGAGCTGCGGCATCGTCGTTCTCGCGCCCACGGGCGAGTTGTTGCTCTGCCACGTGACCGGCCAGCGCCATTGGGATCTGCCCAAGGGCGGCATCAACGACGGCGAGACGCCGCGCCAGGCGGCGGTGCGTGAGACCGCTGAAGAAGCCGGTCTTGCCTTCGCTGCCGAAGCCCTGCTCGACCTCGGCCGATTCGCCTATACCGCGAAGAAGGATCTCCATCTCTTCGCAACCTTGTCGGTGCGCGTCGACCCGAAGCGCCTGTGCTGCGAGAGCACGTTCATCGAGCGCGGTTCGAGCCGCCGCCTGCCCGAAATGGACGGCTTCGGCTGGTTCGAGCTGGGTCGCGTCGCCGAGCTGTGCACGCCGCGGATGGCGGCCGTGTTGTCGAGCGCAATCGATCTCAAGGCCGTGCTCGACCGGTTCCTGGCGCCACGCGATCGTCTCGCCGCCTGACTCGCGACCGCGCCGGTCGCGACGCTATCGGGCGAAGAGTTTGAGGCCGAAGCCGATCATGAAAACGCCGGCCAGCCGGCCCAGGGCGCGCGACACCTTGGGGTTGGCGCGCAGCCGCTCGGCGAGTTTATGCGTGAGCACCGTGACAACCAGGCCGTAGAGAAAAGTCAGCGCGGCAATCGTCGCTGCCATCACCCCGAAGGTCACCAACCCCGCGTGTCGCGCCGGATCGACGAACAGCGGGAAAAACGCCATGTAGAACACGATCGCCTTCGGATTGAGGAGCGTGATCGTGAACGCCTGGCGGAAGTACTGGCCGGTGCGGATGTGCAGCACCGGCTTGTCGCCCGGCTTGGCCAGGATCATGCGCAATCCCAGCCACGCCAGGTAGCCCGCACCGAGCCACTGCACGCCCCGAAACGCCGGTGGGTACGCCGCCAGCAGCGCGGCCACGCCAGCGACCGCCAGCCACATCAGGACCTGGTCGCCGCCGATGACCCCGAGGGTCGCAGCCAGGCCGCCGCGCACCCCGCCCTTGCTGGTCGAGGTGATGAGGGCGAGGTTGCCGGGCCCCGGGATCATCAAAAAGACGATCACCGCGACGACGAACGACGCGTAGTCGGCAATACCGAAGAACATGGGATTGAAGTGTCGCGCAGACCGGCGCAGTCTGTCAGGGCAGCATCGCCGAGAATCGCGCCGTGCCGCCGCTCGACGAATTTCTCGCTGCCTTTGCCCGGTCGATCGACGACGGTTCGTTTTCCTCGCTCGTCGTCTCGAAGAACCGGCGCGCCGGGGACGACCTTCGCAGCGTGCGGGTCCGCCTGATCGAGTTGCGCGGCGCGCAAGCGCTCAGCTTCGTCCATCGCCACGCGACGCGCGACCTGATCCGCAATCTCGATCCGGGAGCAGGCCCCGGCGCATTGGCGGCCTTGCTTGACGCGGCCGCGGAGCCTTCGTTTGCGCACGCGACCCTGCACGCCGGCGACGCGGAGCTGCATTTGCGGGTCAGCAAGAAGGGTCGCCAGGCGCTGATCCGTTCCGTGCGCGCGGCGGACCCGGCGACGCCGAGTGCGCTGCCGGCACACGATCGCGCCAAGCAGCGCGTCCTGCCGCTCGACTTGCCCTGTTGGGTCGACCTCGGCATCACCGATGACCGGAATCGCCTCGTCCCTTCGATGGCCCGCAAGTG
>JBBQIO010000584.1:0-3323 GCA_038325015.1 Polyangia bacterium | reverse complement strand
ATCGCACCACTGGGGCCGGTGTCGCTGGTCGGCTATTCCCTCGGCGCCCGCCTCGCGCTCGGCCTGTGCATTCGCCACCCGCAGCAGGTCAAGAGCGCGCTGCTCGTCGGCGTGGCCCCCGGCCTCGATGCCTCCGACCGCGCCCGACGAGTGGCCGACGATGCTCGCTGGATTGCCCTTCTCGAAAACCAAGGAGTTGACCGCTTCGCCGCGGCATGGGAGGCCCAACCGTTGTTTGCTGCAGTGCAGCAATCGCCGCGTGATCGCGGCATTCGCCGTGGCCACAGTGCCGCCGGGCTCGGGCTCGCGCTCGCCCGTCTCGGTCTGGGCGCGATGCCCGACTTTCGGCCGCACTGGCCGGCGTGCGCGGTTCCGATCACCCTGGTTGTCGGCGAGCGCGATGCGAAATTCGTCGCGCTGGCTCGCGAGTTGGTCGCGGCTCGGCGGCAAACCCGCTTGTCGATCGTGCCCGGCTGCGGCCACGCGCTCCTCGCCGAGGCGCCCCTGGCAATTGCGCAAATGATCACCGAAGGAGAAGCCGATGGATTCACTGCCCGATTATAAAAAGCAAAAAGGCTACGAGGACGTCATCTACGAGAAATCGCCCGAGGGGCTGGCCAAGATCACCATCAACCGTCCCGAGGTGCGCAACGCCTTTCGCCCCGCGACCGTCCAGGAGATGCAGCGCGCCTTTGCCGACGCGCGCGACGACGCCAATATCGGCGTGGTTATCCTGACCGGGGCCGGCGACCAGGCGTTCTGCTCGGGCGGCGACCAGCGCGTGCGCGGCAGCGGGGGCTACGTCGGTGCCGATGGCATCCCGCGGCTGAACGTCCTCGATTTGCAGCGCCAGATCCGCACGCTGCCCAAGCCGGTGGTGGCGATGGTTGCGGGCTACGCCATCGGCGGCGGCCACGTGCTGCACATCGTGTGCGACCTCACGATCGCGGCCGACAACGCGCGCTTCGGTCAGACCGGCCCGCGCGTGGGCTCGTTCGACGGCGGCTTCGGCGCCTCCTACATGGCGCGCATCGTGGGGCAAAAAAAGGCGCGTGAGATCTGGTTCCTGTGCCGGCAGTACGACGCGCAGCAAGCGCTGGCCATGGGGCTGGTCAACACCGTGGTGCCGCTGGCTCGGCTCGAAGCCGAGACCACGCAGTGGTGCCGCGAGATGCTGCAGAACAGCCCGATTGCGCTGCGCTGCCTCAAGTCGGCGCTCAACGCCGACTGCGACGGACAGGCCGGACTGCAGGAGCTGGCGGGCAACGCGACCTTGCTGTTCTATATGACCGAAGAAGGAAAAGAAGGAAAACAAGCATTTCTAGAGAAAAGAAAGCCAAATTTCAAGAAATTCCCACGACTGCCATGAAGTCGGCGGTTGGCATGAGCAGCGCCCGCGCCTGGCTTTTGTGCGCGCGGCCGCAGACCCTGACCGCGGCGGCCGTCCCGGTGCTCGTCGGCTGTGCAGTTGCAATGCGCAGTGGCGGTTTTCGGGTCGCTCCCGCGCTGGCCGCGCTGGCCGGCGCCTTCGCCATCCAGATCGGAACCAACTTCGCCAACGACGTCTTCGATCACGAAAAGGGCGCCGATACAGAGGCCCGGCTCGGCCCGACACGCGCCGTGGCTGCCGGCCTTTTGAGCGCGGGCGCCGTCCGTCGCGGCATGTGGTTGGCGTTCGGCATGGCGACACTAGCCGGCGTCTATCTCACGCTCGACGCGGGCTGGCCTGTGGTCGCAATCGGCTGCGCATCTGTGCTGGCCGGCATTGCCTACACCGGCGGCCCCTATCCGCTCGGCTACCACGGCCTGGGCGATCTATTCGTGATGCTGTTTTTCGGCTTCGTGGCGGTGCTCGGCACGGTCTTCGTCGAGCTGCACCGGCTGCCGGTTTTGGCCTGGTACGCAGCCGTTCCGGTGGGCGCGCTGGCCACCGCTATCTTGGTGGTCAACAATCTGCGCGACCGCGTCACCGACGAGACCGCGGGCAAGCGCACGCTGGCGGTGCGCTGGGGGCGAGGCGGCGCTTTGGCCGAATATCTCGCGCTCATCCTGGTGGCGTACGGCGTGCCGATCGCGCTCGTCGGCCTGCGTCTGTTGCCGGTCAGCGGTCTGTTACCGCTAGCCACGCTGCCGCTCGGCGCCGGGCTCGTGCTGCAGGTTTCCCACAGCGAAGGGCGCGCGCTCAACCCGCTGCTCGGCGCGACGGCGCGGCTGTTGGCGCTGTATGGCGTGCTCTTCGGCGTTGGGATCGGCGTCCGGATGTGATGCGCATCGTTCGGGGCAGCTTGACCGAGCGCCGCGCGGCGCTGTCAGAGCCTGTTGGTTCGGCGCGTGTGCCAGTCGTCGAGCGCGCAGCGATCGTGTTGACGCTCGAAGATGACGACGGTCACGTGGGCCTGGGCGAGTGCGCGCCTTTGCCCGGCCATTCGCTCGATGATCTCGATGGCTGCCGTGCCGAGCTGAACGCGTTTACGGCCTCGCTGCCGCGGGTGCTGGCCGCCGATGCCGGCTGCCTCGATGCCGCCGCATCGTTGAGTTGTCCGGCGGCGCGCTTCGCTGTCGAATGCGCCCTCGTCGATCTGGCCGCGCGCACGACCGATCGGTCGGTGGTTGCGCTGTTCGGCGCTGCTCGAAGCGCCGTTTCTCTGAATCGCGTGGTGGGCGATCTCGCGGAGGTCGAGCGCGCGCTCGCCGATGGCATCGCAACGCTGAAGGTCAAAGTGGGCGCCGACTTCGCGGCCGAGCTGCACTTTTTGGCCGAGCTTCGCGAGCGCGCGCCGGCCATTGCGCTCCGTATCGACGCCAATCGCACATTTGGCAGCGATGCCCGTCAGCGGCTCGATGCGCTGGCCCGGTTCGAGCCCGAGTTTGTCGAAGAGCCGTATATGCACATGGGCGAAGTTGCTGCAATGCACAATAAATTACCGCCGGTTCCCCTGGCGGTAGACGAATCGTTGCTCGACCCCGAGGTCCGATTTCGCCTGTGGCCGCAGCTGCCGGCCTTGGGTGTCCGGGTGGTGATTTGTAAACCCATGACCCTCGGCTTCGCGGCGACGCTGGAGCTGGCCGAGCTGACCCGAAGGGCCGGCCTGGATCTGGTCTTGACCCACTTGTGGGACGGCCCGATCGGCCTGGCCGCTGCAGCCCAGCTGGCGCTGATCGTGCCCGGACGCGTGCGTGCCTGCGGCTTGGCGCACCATTGCGGCCTGTCGTTGTGGCCCGAGATCGAGGTGCCGTTCATCGGCTTGCGCGAGGCGAGTGCACCCGGCCCCGGACTCGGATGGCGGAAGAGATGACGTGGCTGGCCGACGCGGCGCGCGAAG
>JBBQIO010000583.1:0-3323 GCA_038325015.1 Polyangia bacterium | reverse complement strand
AGGTCCGCGCCAGCGAAGCGCCTTCGCATTCCGGAATAGCCTGGCGTCGCTGCGCAGCGTCGCCAGGCGCTTGAAGAGCAGCGCGTCGGCGAGCCGCTCGCCGAGCAAGTCGAGAGGAAACGACTCGATCGGGCCGTACCGGTTCAGCAGCCGCGCCGCACCGACGGCGCCGATGCCAGCGATGCCCGGATAGCCGTCGGCCGCGTCGCCGACGAGCGCGAGCCAGTCGGGGATCAGGTGCGGCTCGACGCCGAACTTGGCGCGCACGCCGGCGGCGTCGCGGATCGTCTTCGCGCGCCGATCGATCTGCACGACGCGGTCGCCCTCGACGCATTGCGCGAGGTCCTTGTCGGGCGTCCAGATGCAGACCTTGTCGACCGCCTTGTCGGCGGCGCCGATGCGCGCCGCGGAGGCGAGCGCGTCGTCGGCTTCGAGCTCGACCATCGGCCAGACGACGATGCCCATCGCGGCGAGCGCTTCCTCGAGCGGATGGAACTGCGCGAAGAGGGCCGGCTCGATGCCGGCCGAGGTTTTGTAGCCGGGCCAGAGGTCGTTGCGGAACGACTCCACGACGTGGTCGGTGGCGACGCCGACGTGGCTCTCGCCCTGCTCGACCATCTCGAGCACCGACTGCAGCACGCCGACGACGGCACCGAGCGGCCGGTCCTTGCCCTTGTTGAAGCGGCGCAGGCCGTAGAAGTGGCGAAAGAGCTCGTAGGTGCCGTCGACGAGGTGGACGATCATGACGGCCGCCATCGTAGACAGCGGTAGTCATACACGCGATTCCTCATCCTGTTCGGCCGCCCCATCGGCTGATGTACGGGAGCGCGAACAGGTACAGACCGCTGAACAAGAGGAGGAAGAGCGGCAGCAGCGGCGAGTACGTCACCCAGGGTGGAGGCTCCCCGTGGGCCCTGACGGCGAAATTGGCGATGACGGTCAGCGTGAACGCGATGGATAGCCAGCGGTGGCCCTGTCGAACCCGGAGATTCCAGCTCATGCCGGCCTCTTCAGCGACGCGCCTGGATCATCTTCCAGCCGTTTCCCGACGGGTCGCGAAAGCCCGCGTCGACGGTACCGTATCGCTCGATCGGCTCCTGCGTGAACTCCACCCCCCGCGCAAGCATCCGGTCGTACGCTGCGCGGCAATCGTCCACTCCGAGCACGAGCGGCGGCATCGCGCCCTTGGCAACGATGGTGCGCAGGGTCTGCGCCGTCGCTTCGTCGTGAACGGGCGGCCCCGGCTTGAACAGGCCGAGCTGGAAAGACGGCTGGTCCGGGTGCTGCACCGTGAGCCAGCGATAGTCGCCGTTGCGCACATCGGTGTGGACGCGAAAGCCGAGCTTCTCGCCATAGAACGCGAGCGCCTCGTCCTGGTCTCGCACATACAAACCAACCTCTTGAACAATCTGGCTCATCGGATCTCCTTGTGTGGAGATCCGTTTATATCGAGAGCCTGCTGGCGCCGCTTCTCCGAAACTGCGGTCGTGAGGTCGGGTCGGTTCGCGGCGCTGACGATGCAGGCGGGCACAGGGCCGAGCGCACGGTCCGCGCCCCTTTCGCGCGCGCGGACCGCACCTGGGCTCGCCCCGGTGATGTCGCGAAAGATGCGCCCGAAGGTGCCGAGGCTTTGCCATCCCGTGTCGAAGGCGATCTCGGTGATGGACAGGCTCGTGTCGCGGAGCAGCGCCGTCGCCCGCTCGATGCGCCGCGTCAGCAGATAGCGGTGCGGTGGAACGCCGAAGGCCAGCTTGAACGAGCGCGCGAAGTGGGCCTCGGAAACGTGGCTCACCCGCGCCAGCCGCGCGACGGGCCAGTCCTCGTGCGAGGCGGCATCCATGCGGTCCTTGGCGCGCAGCAGGCGGCGCAAGAGCTCGGGGTCCTGGCCGCAAGTAAACCAACGACAAGCCAGGGCGACCTCAGGCGGCAAGCGCGGCGCTCCGGTCAGCTGCGAGGCGCTGCTCGAACACCTTGCGAAAGTGCACGAGCGCCGCATCGGCGGCGATGGCCAGCAGCTTGGTGTCCGGGTCCGCGTCGAAGAGTTTCTGCTGCGCCTCGATGATCGCCTTGTCTTCCATGAATCCCTCGCGCAGGCTGTGGCAGAGCGACAGCGCGATGGTCGGATCGTCGAGATCGAAGTTGTGCAGGTAGGTCCAGAAGAAGTGCGTCGAGCGCCGCGTTTCCGGCGTCATGAACTGGCAGTTGCGGTATTGCCGTGCGCCGGCCAGGTTCCCTTTCTCGCCACCCGATCCTGCCGGAGCGAACATCGATTCGAGGAAGAAGATGCCGGGCACCAGCATTCGCCCGATGTTGCGACGATCGACCTTGGCGGTCTTGTCCGGGATCACTTTCTTGTGGAACGGCGGCGCGTCGCTGTTCATGTGCCAGCGCTCGACCCGAAAGCCGTCGGCCAGGCGTTCGATGTTGAGCGGCCTGGTCTGGTAGGCGTACTCCTCTGAACCGCCGAGCGTCTTGGTGTGGACGAACGCGAGATGGGCGAAGTCGCTCAGGTTGTCGACGATCAGCAGCCAGTTGGCCTCGTAGTGCATGTATGCCGGCATGCCCTTCCAGCCAGCGTCATGCAGCGGCGCGTAGTCGACGATCTCGGCCGGGTCGGCCTCCGCCGGATCGCCCATCCAGATCCACACGAGGTGGTCGCGACCGACCACCGGATAGCTGCGCACGCCGAGTTTGGCCGGGATGACGTCCTGGCCCGGAATCTGGATGCAGCGTCCCGAGGGCTCGTACTTCATGCCGTGATACATGCAGCGGATGCAGTCGCCCTCGATGCGTCCCATCGACAGCGGCGCGCCGCGATGACAGCAGCGATCTTCGAGAGCGACCACCTTGCCGCTCTCGCCCTTGTAGATGACGACCGGCTTCTCGAGGATCGTGCGCGCCAGCTTGGCACCGTCGATCAGCTCGTGGTCCCACGCGGCCACGTACCAGCAGTTCTTCAGGAAGATGCCGTCGCTCGTGTCTGCCATGGCAAGGCCCCCGTTGCGATGATGAGGGCGCACTTTAAGGCGTCCGGGCAGTTGTCTACAGCGAGCGGACCCTTCGGCCTGCGCCAAGCAGACGTGCGGGCAGAAAGAGGAGCGCGCGTAGCGCTGCGAACAGCGCTTCGAACGCGATGCCGACGAGCCGGAACGGCAAGGACAGCAGCCAGACCACGGGCCACAGCAGCAGCACCGCAAGTGCGACGGGCCAGCACAGCGCTAACAACAGGCACCACATCAAGAGCGCGAAGAGCGTTCTCATCACGGGACTCAGGTCGAATGGAAAGAGCCGGTGCCGAAGTCGACGACGCCGTCGTCCTTCGG
>JBBQIO010000582.1:0-3330 GCA_038325015.1 Polyangia bacterium | reverse complement strand
GGCCCATGGCAGGCCAACAGCCAATAATACCTCAGCACCTTATTCCGCAGGACTTTCATGCGGTTATCGGGTCTGCCGGGTTACGTAGGGGCGGGTCGAAAGAGCACGTCATCCATGGCCTACGCCGCCACGCAAACGGTCCGACGCGTCTGGCATCTCTGCTCAAGCGAGCCGCGTCCGCAGCGCTGCGCATTGCGTGTGCTCTGTCGGATCCACCGCGACGTCGTCGTCTTCGGTGGCGCCCACAGCGCCCGGCCAAGTGGACACCTTGCGGCCGGCGGCGTGAGTCCGCGCCGGTGGCGACGCAGGTTGCTGCTGTCGATCTCCCGCCGTAGCCGCCCGGCCGACACGACTCGTCTCGGCCCCAACGTCTTGGTCGGCATGCATGGCACCACAGCCAGGCCGGGTAGGAATAGTCCCCGGTCGCCCCGAGAACGAACAGTTCCTCGGCCTCCAGTCCAAGTGCGGCGATCTGCGGAGCGACCTCGCGGAGAATCTCTGAACAGGCGATAGTGCAAAGACCGTCACTTCGCCGCGTCAGTCCTCGCCATGGAGACTTGCCTCCAATAATTCGGGACTGAATAATACCGGTCAAGAATTATAGGCACGACCACATTCGACGTAGGAAATTGCCATGCCGCTCGACCACTACGTCACCCTCGGCCGGTCTGGCCTTCGCGTCAGTCCCTGTTGCCTCGGGACGATGACCTTCGGTGAGGATCTGGGCTGGGGTTCCAGCGTCGAGGAGTCGCAGAGCATCCTGGACCGCTACATCGAACTTGGCGGTAACTTTATCGATACGGCCAACTTCTATACCAAGAGCCATTCGGAAAAGATCATCGGCGACCACGTTGGCAGGCACTCGGCACGGCGCGAGCGGCTGGTGCTCGCCACCAAGTTCAGCGGCAACCTGTATCCCGGGGACCCCAACGGGGGCGGTTCCGGCCGCAAGTCCATCATTGCAGCCTGCGAGCACTCATTGCGGCGCCTGCGGACCGATTACATCGATCTTTACTGGCTGCACAACTGGGACGTGCACACACCGATCGAGGAGACCATGGCAGCGCTCGAGTCGCTCATCCAGTCAGGCAAGGTGCGTTACATCGGCGTATCCGACACCCCCGCCTGGAAGATCGCCGAAGCCAACGTCATTGCCCGCTTCCGCGGCTGGTCAGCGTTCATCGGCCTGCAGATCGAGTATTCGCTGCTCGAACGCAGCGTTGAGCAGGAACTGGTGCCGATGGCGCTCGAATTCGGGCTCGGCATCACGCCGTGGTCACCGCTCAAGAGCGGCGCTCTCAGCGGCAAATACACGCGCGCGAACGCGGGACAGGCGAAAGGCGACCGCTTCTTTGTCGAATCGTTTCTCGGCGAACGCCTCTACGTCGTGGTCGACGAGCTTGCGGCGATGGCGAAGTCGCTGGGCTCGACGCCGGCGCGTGTCGCGCTCGCGTGGCTGCATGCGCGGCCGGGCGTCTCTTCGATCATCATCGGGGCGCGACGCCTGGCCCAGCTCGAGGATAACCTGCAGGCGTTGGATGACACGCTCAGCGATGCACAGCGCGCGCGGCTGGACGAGCTGACAGCGCCGACGATGAGCTTTCCGCAGAACATGATGCCGATGTTCCCGTCGATTCATCACGGGGGATCGACGGTCAATGGCGTGGAGGCCGCCACGTCGCCGTTTGGCATCCAGGCGGGCGATGCACTGTACTGAAGATCAAGGTACCGCGAGGCAGGCGTGCCGGTACGGCGGCCCGCGGCGGCTGCTTAGAACTCGTCCTCGCATTTCCACTTCTTCAGGCCCTCACGGATGAACCACAGGGCGCTGAGGTAGCCATTGGCGTCTTCCTTGTCGACCGGGTAGCGAGCGACGAAGGCCAATATGCGCTGCTTGGTCTCGGCGGAGATGGTGAGGTGACGGTCCGCATCGGCGAGTTCGTCGAACAGTACCAGCTGCGCGAGGTGCACGTAGTTCTGGCTGAGATTTTCGAGTCTGACCTGCACCGCGGGGGTGTTCGAGTTGTAGCTTGCCAGGGCCACGTCGGGCATCGAGTCGCCTGGCGCCGCTTCCGCGGCGGGCACGAGCTGGTTGACCAGCCGCTGGTGCGTGGCCAGCGCTTCGGTGACAGGTTCCAGGCTGCTGAAGTGCAGCGGAGCGAGTTCCTGAAGCCGTGCCTGCGCGCCGGCGAAGAACGAGTTCATGGATTCGATGCGCGCCTGCTGGTCGTCTCCTGCGACCAGCGCGCTGATCTGGCTGTCCTCAAGCCAGGCCATGTCCTGCACAAATTCCAGTAGCAGCCCATCGCGCGGTACGGCGGCCACCGCGTGTCCGCTGACTGAGCAAAGCAGTCCGAGACAAGATGTTAACAAGGCCAATCTTATGTTCATTCGATGTGCGCCCGATGCTTGCTGCGATGGATGCACTATGTCGTGCCGCGCTCATCGGTGAAGCGATTGGATCCTCAGCCTCGAAGTTTGTCCCTGCGATTTGTGTCACGTTTCGAGTGTGGAGCGCCGCCGCCCAGGATATGCATGAGCGCAGGCAGCGCAATGCAGTCTCGGCAGGAGCAGCAACTGTTCAATCGCTGTCCGTCAGCACGGCCTCGGCCTCGATTTCTACCAGGTAATCGCCAATCAGGCGCGAGACTTCGAGCAGCACATTGGCAGGCCGGATATCGCCAAAAAACCGCCCGTGGACGCGCGCCACGGCTTCCCAGTCAGCGGCATTCTTGAGGTACACCCGCGTTACCACGACGTCCGCCAGCGTCGCGGCTGCCGCCGCGAGACTCGCCGCGATCTTGTCGAGGATGAAGACGGCCTGTCCGGCCGCATCACCGGGACACACCACTTCGCCGGCGCCGTTCGTGGCCGTGGTGCCGCTCACCAGCACGCGCGCGCCGATGCGGATCGCGCGGCTGTAACCGCAGATCGCTTCCCACTGGCTGCCGGTGGACACGGTCAGGCGTGAGGGCCGCGCCGTCGAGGGCACCGCGGCGTAGGCGCGCGGCATGCGCTCGAGGTGGTGGCTGAGATCACCAGATGCCGTCAGGAATGGCGCTTTCCGGTACTCATCGCCGCAGTCGCCCGACATCGGCGTAGTCGCGGCCAGCGCCGCGCGCAGCGTGTCCCGGTCGGCCTCGTCCAGGCGGAAAGAGAACACATCCAGGTTGTCCTGCCGATGCTCGCGCTCGCCCAGCCGTGCCCCGACGATGACGGCGGCGAAGGCCGGATGCTCGAGCACCCAGCGCGTGGCGACGTTCGACATGGAGACCTGCTGTCGCGACGCGATCTCCTGCACGGCACCGAGAATGCCCTGCAGCGCCTGCC
>JBBQIO010000581.1:0-3335 GCA_038325015.1 Polyangia bacterium | reverse complement strand
TTCCAGTAGCTCTCGTCGAGCTCGTTCGACAGTGCGACCGCCGCCACGCCGGCACCATCGATGCGCTCGACCCAGCGCTCCGGCAAAACCGCCTCGATGCCCGGTCGCGCGGTCAATGCCAGCACGCGCGATTCGATCGCCGGCGGGAGTTCAGGACCAAAGACCGCTTCGGGCACGAGGCACAATGCGGCGGCAGCGCGAGTTTGACAAGCATGGTCGAAGGAGCAATGATGGCGTGCCCGTAACATCGCCTACCCGCTTGTTTTTGTGCCAAGGAGCCGCGTGAGGACAGACCGCTTGTCGAGCTTATCGAGGCACTTAGCGGTGGTCGTTTGCCTGGCGGGGGTGCTCAGCCTCGGCCGCATCGCCCGCGCGCAAAATGCCTCCGCGCAGACCTTCAACCTCCAGCTCTTCCGCCCCGCCGTCGACTCTAAAGGGTTCGTCACGGTCAACGCCTCGCAGGTCCTCGGCCATCTCGATTGGTCCTTGGGGCTGGTCGGCACCTGGGCGCACGACGTGCTCGATCTGACCGGCCCCAACAAGTCGCGCTTCGACGTATCCAACCTGATCACGCCGCAGCTGCAGGTCGCGCTCGGCCTGTTCAAGTATTTCGAGATCGGCGTTTCGCTGCCCATTCACATCATGTCGGGCAGCCGCGGGCCCAGCTACACGTCCCCCGACGACGGCCACTTTTCCAGCGGGCTGACGTTCGGCGCGCAGTACGTCGGCGACATCGGCATCCACCTCAAAGGGCGGCTCCTGAACTCCTCGCGCTATCCGATCGGGATCGGCGTGCTGGCATCTATCTACGCGCCATCGGGCGACGGCAAGCGATTCCTGGGCGAGGGGCAAACAACGTTCCGCCCCGAGCTCATCTTGGACCGCGAATGGTTCA
The DNA here is from genome assembly GCA_038325015.1 of Polyangia bacterium. GTDB lineage: Bacteria > Myxococcota_A > Polyangia > Palsa-1104 > Palsa-1104 > JBBQIO01. The sequence goes on along the minus strand of JBBQIO010000581.1, from coordinate 2,440 downwards.
AGAGCCGCCGCTTCAAGACCGGCATCAACGTGGGCGCGCTCATCCGTCCCCATCAGCACACGTTCACGGACAATGGCGTGACGCTCTCCGGCGATCCCGGGGTCAATGCCGGCGGCCCGTTCTGCGAGCCTTCGGTGCTAGTCGGTGGTCTGGCGCCGGCCAGCATGTGCGGCACCGGCCGCTCGCGCAGCGTGGGCACGCAGCTCACGTACAGCCTGGGGATGTCGTTCTCGGTGGTCAAAGATCGCTTCGACCTGGTCGGTGAGCTCTTCGGCATGGCGGATCTGACCGGCGCCAAGGCCGACAGCCCACTTGAAGGTTTGTTGGCGATAAAGGTTTATTTGGCAAAAAACTCATACTTTCAGTTCGGTGGCGGAGCTGGCCTTCTTCCTGCGAACGTCACTAGTGAAGGCGGCATGACCGGCTCGCCGCAATGGCGTCTGTTTCTCGGCTTCATCTTCGAGCCACACATCGGCGATCGCGATGGCGACGGCATCCCGGATGACCTCGACAAGTGCCCCGACGAAGCCGGTGAGCACAGCGACTTCGACGACGAGAACGGCTGCCCGGTCAAGGACACCGACAACGACGGCGTGCCCGATCGCGAGGACAAGTGCCCGACGGTGCCGGGACCGAAGTCCAACCATGGCTGCCCGGTCTCCGAAGAGTCGGACCGCGATGGCGACGGCATCCCCGACTCGATCGACAAGTGCCCGGATCAGCCCGAGGACAAGGACGGATTCGAGGACGAGGACGGCTGCCCGGATCCGGACAACGACAAGGACGGCATCCTCGACAAGGACGACCTGTGCCCGAACGACCCCGAGGACAAAGACGGTTTCGAGGACGAGGACGGCTGCCCGGATCCGGACAACGATCACGACCGCATTCTGGACAAGGACGACAAGTGCCCGAATGAGCCGGAGACCTACAACGGCTTCGAGGACGAGGACGGCTGCCCGGACAAGGGGCGCGTCGTGCTCCGTCGCGGCAAGCTGGAGATCTTGGACAAGATCTACTTCGAGACCGGCAAGGCGATCATCCAGGCGCGATCGTTCCCGATCTTGAACGCGGTCGTCGCGACGCTCAAAGGCAACCCGCAGATCTTGCTGCTCGAGATTCAGGGTCACGCCGACGAGCGCGGCAACGACGACTACAACATGCGGCTGACCGAGGATCGCGCGGCGGCGGTCAAGCAGTACTTGATCGACCACGGCCTCGAGTCTGACCGGCTGAAGTCGCACGGCTATGGCGAGACCAAACCGGTCGACAAGGGACACAACGAAAAGGCGTGGAGTCAGAACCGCCGCGTCGAGTTCGTTATCCTCAAGCGCTCCGACGGGCCCACCGGCCAGTAAGATCAGCACGGTCACTGAGGGCGGAAGTCGGTTTTTTGTCCCTTCGGCGCCGTCGTGGTAGCTCCGATCCATGCTCAAAGCTGCGTTGTGGATCGTCGGGCTCGGTGGGCTGGCGTGGATCACGTTCGGTGTCCGGCTGGGACCGCAATCGCTGGCCGGCCACCTGCACGACCTCTGGCTGGCCAAAGAGGGTCAGGCCCTGCGACAGGGCGTGAGCGACGAAGTGCACGGGCTGTTTGGCGGCAAGGCCAAACCTGTGGCGCCGCTCGATCCGGTGGCCGATGCGGATCGCGCGCAGCTCAGCCACCTGGTGTCGCAAAAGGCCAAGCCGGCCCACCCGTAATGACCAAGTGGTGTGACGCTCGCGGCGATGTCAGACTGATTCGATGAGGCTGTGCGGTGTCGTGGTCGGCTCGCTGCTGGTCAGCACGTTGGCCTACGCTGAAACAGCCGCCACCCTGTGGACCGAGGGGCCACACGCGCGCGCCGCGGCGACGTCACTGCCGCAGTTCGTGAGCCTGGCCAAGCGACTCGGGCCGGCGGTGGTCAACGTGATCTCCTTGCCCCGCGCCGAGGAGTCGCAGTCGCAGTCACAGTCGCAATCGCAGTCGCAGTCGGGCGCGCCCGGCCACTCGCACGGCCGCGGACAGGGCACCGGCTTCATCATCAACAAGCGCGGCTACGTCCTGACCAACAACCACGTCGTCGAGGACGCCGGCGACATCCGGGTCCGCCTCGTCGACGACCGCGAGCTCAGCGCGCGCTTGATCGGCCGCGACGAACGCACCGACATGGCCCTGTTGCAGATCGATGCTGGTGCCGATCTGCCGGTGGCGCCGCTCGGCGATTCGGACGCGCTCGGCATCGGCGAGTGGGTGTTGGCGATCGGCAATCCGTTCGGCCTCGACCACACGGTCACCGCCGGCATCGTCAGCGCCAAAGGGCGGCGCGACATTCGCCCCGGCGGCGCCGGCAACGGCCTGTACGACTTCATCCAGACCGACGCGTCGATCAACCCAGGAAATTCGGGCGGTCCGCTCATCAACAACCGCGGCGAGGTCATCGGCATCAACACGGCGATC
>JBBQIO010000580.1:0-3337 GCA_038325015.1 Polyangia bacterium | reverse complement strand
AATGATCTCGCGCGCCAGGTTGTAGATCGTGACCGTCGAGCGGGGATTGCCGATGTTTAACGAGTGGCCGACCGCGCGCTCGTCGGTCAAGACGCGCTCGACGGCGTCGACGATGTCGTCGACATAGCACCAGGAGCGAATCTGTCCGCCGTCGTTATGCACTTCGAGCGGGTCGCCGCGGAGCGCGCGCACGATGAAATGGTGCACCGCGCCCTCGCCCACCTGGCGCGGTCCATAAATGTTGAACGGCCGCACCGACACGGCGGGAAAGCCGTACTGCCGGTGATAGGTCATCGCCAGGTGCTCGGTCGCGAGCTTGGCCACAGCGTACGTCCAGCGCGCTTCACCGACGGCGCCGAGCGTGGTCACGTCGAATTCGGTGACGTGATAGGCGTAGCGACCGAAGACCTCGCTGGTGGAAAAATCGACGAAGCGTTTGCACGACTTCGATTCGAGCGCGGCGTCGAGCACGTTGGCTGTGCCGAGCAACGACACGCGCATCGTCAAAGCCGGCATCTTCATGACCGTGTCGACGCCGGCGATCGACGCCAGATGGACGACGTGATCGATGCCCTCCATGGCGCGCCGCACAGCGACGGGATCCATGACGTCGCCTTCGATCAGCTCGACGTTGGCCAGCGCCGCCAAACCGGCCGGCCGCAGCGCGTCGCGGCGAAAGGTGTCGAGCACGCGGATCCGATTGCCACGTCCCTTGGCCAGCCGCTCGACGAGGTGCGAGCCGATGAAGCCAGCCCCTCCGGTCAAAAGCACGTGCGCGTCGTCAAGACTCACGCCGCCGAGCCTACCCCGATGGGGGAAAAGCGTGCAAACGCCCGAACTCGGGCCCGCGGCCCACTCTTTGTGGCCGTGCGTGCTACATCTTTTGCGCGCCCATGTCCGTGCCCACCGCTCCCTTTCGCCAGTGCGCTCTGCACTGTGGCTTGTTGGTCGCGCTCCTTTTTGCCAGCGGCCACGCCAGTGCGACCGGCGACGCCGAGAAGGTCATCTTCGCGCAGCTGATTCCCGTTGCTGGACCGCAGCACGGCGCGGTCGCCATCGGGAGCGCGCACACGCCGTTCATTCCGCGACCGAGCGCGCTCGGTCGGCTGGGCTGGGAGGTCAGTAAGCGCACCAGCATCGACGTGACCAACGCCGGTGTCGCCGTCGGCCTGCACGACGAAGAGACGCTGCGCCGCTATCCGTTTCTTTATTTGGCGGCGTCGACCGAGTTTTCGCCCGACGATGCTGACGTCGGCCGACTGCGGCGCCACCTGGTCGCTGGCGGCGTGCTGGTGGTCGATGCCGCCGACGCGCAGCCCGGCGGTCCGTTCGATACGTCGGTGCGCGCGCTCGCCCGTCGGCTGTTTCCCAAAGAGGCGCTGACGCGGCTGCCGGGCGATCATGTTTTGTTTCGCTCGTTCTATTTGCTGCGCGCGCCGCTCGGCCGCCTGGCGACGGTGCCCTATGTCGAGGGCGTCGAGCACGACGGCCGTTTGGTGATGATCTACATTCAAAACGATCTCGGCGGCGCCTGGGCGCGCGATGACTACGGGCAGTGGGAGTTCGAGGTCCTGCCGGGTGGCGATCAGCAGCGCGAGATGGCCTTTCGCTGGGGCGTCAATCTCGTCATGTACGCCTTGTGCCTCGACTACAAATCGGACCAGGTGCACGTGCCGTTCATTATGCGGCGGCGCACCTGGCAGACCGAGTGAGTCGGCCCGAGGCCGTTTCGCTCGAGCGCACGCTGGCGCTCGACGGGCCGCACGATCGTCCGACGCAGATTGCAGCGGGCGGAGCGGCGCTGGCCGCGGTGCTGCTGGCGGTGTGGTCGCTGCGCCGATTGCCGCGCGGACGGCTGCTGCTGCTGACGCTCCTGCGCATTGTCGCGGTGGGCGCCGCGCTGGTGCTTTTCTTTCGCCCCACGCTGCGTAAAGAGCAGGTGGCGCGCACGCCCAACCGCATTGCCGTGCTGGTCGATGCCTCGGGCTCGATGGAGCTGGCCGAAGCGCGCGACGCGCCGACCCGCTGGAGCCGGACGCAACAGTTCGTCGCCCAGCTCGATGCCCAGCTGCGCGGCCAGCCGGTCGACTACTATCTCTTCGCGGGACCGCTGGCGGCCAGCTCGGCGAGCGCGATCGCCGGCACCGTCGTCAACCAAGACCAGACGCAGATCGCCGAGGCGCTCAACGATCTACGCAAACGTTACGACGGCCACGATCTGGGGGCCGTGGTGCTCGTCTCCGACGGCATCGATCGCGGGCGACTCGGGCAAGCGGCGGGCGCGGACCTGGCCACCGAGAGTCAGCGCATCGCGACCACGCTGGACGCGCCGCTGCATACGATCTGGGCCGGCGCCAATGGCTTGCGTGATTTGGCGATCGCCGAGCTGCGCGTCGACGACTTCGCCTTTGCCCGGACCGCCGTCCGCATCGAGGCGACGCTGCGCGTCAGCGACACTCACGCGTGGGCGGGCCAGACGGTGCCGGTCACGCTGGCCCAAGAGGGTCGCCCGCTGTCGACGGTGCAGGTCGCGCTTGAGGCGGGCCGGCGCGACTATCCTGTGAAGTTCGAGATCTCACCCGAGCGCATCGGAAAGTTTCTCTTCGAGATTGCGACGCCGGTGCTGCCCGACGAGGCGCTGGCCGAGAACAATCACCGCGCATTCGTGCTCAAGATCGTGCGCGACAAGATTCGCGTGCTGCAGGTCGCGGGCCGCCCGTCGTGGGATGAGCGCTTTTTGCGTGGCATGCTCAAGCGCAACCCCAACGTCGACCTGATCTCGTTCTTCATCCTGCGCAGCCGCACCGACATCGACGACGCCTCGCCCGACGAGATGTCGCTGATCCCCTTTCCCACCGATGAGCTGTTCGGCCATCAGCTGCCCAGCTTCGATGTCGTGTTTCTGCAAAACTTCAACTACGAGCCGTACGGCATGGGCGTCTACCTCGACGAGATCCGGCGCTATGTCCAGGGCGGCGGCGCGCTGGTCATGACCGGCGGCGATCTGTCGTTCGCCTCGGGCGGCTACACCGAAACGCCGATCGCCGACGTGCTCCCGGTGGAGCTGCCGGCCCGGCCCGAGCTGTCGCTGTTCGACGATCCACGCGCTGGCGCGACGAGTAGCTCGCCGTCGCTGATCGACCCGCGCTCGTTCGGTATGCAGCTGACCGCCGATGGCGCAGCGCATCCGATTACGGCGCTCGAATTCGATCCGACGGAAAATCGCGCGCGCTGGGGAGCGCTGCCCGCGCTCGAAGGCGCCAATCTGGTGCTGCGCGCCAAGCCGGGCGGCGTCGTGCTCGGCGTTCACCCCACGCTCAAAGACGCGGACGGCAAG
>JBBQIO010000579.1:0-3338 GCA_038325015.1 Polyangia bacterium | reverse complement strand
AGCGGTGAGATCTTGGTGCGGCCATGACCCGCTCCGTTGCGCTACTCGCCGCGCTCATAGTCGGCGGTTGTGCCCACGCGCCGCTGCGCGCGCCTTCGGGCGGCGTGCGCGCCACCGACGACGACGCGCTCTTGACGATGGCGGCGCGGGGCTCGGCCGAGGCGCGCTATTTAGCGGCGCGGCTGGCCCGCGATCGGGGCAGCGATGAGAAGGCTTTTGCCGCCTTCTGCGACGTCTTGCGACAGGCGGTAGTGGGACCTGGAGCCGCGGCGCACATCGCGGCTGCCCACGCGCTCGATGAGTTGGCCACCGAAGTGGGCCATCCCGCCGAAGAGGAGCAGGCCCTGGCCGAGATCGCGACCGCGACCCTGCCCGCCGAGGCGCGCTTCTATCTCAATCGCGCGCGCTCGAAATATGCGCGGCTGCGCGGCGATGACGCCGCGGCCGAGCAGCTGATCGCCCGAGCCGGCGGGCTCGATCATTGGCGGATCGCCGGGCCGATTGGCGAGCTGCCCAGGCTCGACCTGGTTGGCATGGCCGCGCGCGATCCTAAGGCGGTCGCGGGTGAGCTCGAGCACGCATTCGATCACGCCCGTCCGGTTCCCGGGGTGCGCGCCACGCTGGTGCTGGAGAGTCCGTCGGGCCATCCGGGGGTCATGCTGGCGACCGCCAATTTCGTCGCCGCGGGTAACACGATCGCCGTGCGTATCGAGACCGAGCAGCCCTGGCTCCTGTACATCGATGACCTGCTGTCGGCCCAGAGCATCGACGAGCGGCGCGCGCCTGCACGCGTGCAGGTCGTGACGCTGCCCATTCATCGCGGCGGCCATCGGCTGACGCTCGCCGCCGCTGCTGTCGGCGGACGCGGCGTTGTCGATCTGGCGCTGCTCTCCGGCACCGACTCGGCGTTAGACCCGCAGCCGCGCGTCGACAGCGATGCCACGGCTCTGGCCGCCGTCGATTTGGCGCAGCTGCACGGCGATCCCGCCGCGCTCGCCGCCGCCGAGTCGCTGGTCCGGCGCTGGCCCAAGAGCGGCGTGGCGGAGCTGCTGGTCGGGTTGGTGCAATTCGAAGATCCGTCACGCCCATCCCATCTGGCCCATGATCGCGCACGGCGCTCGCTCGAACGGGCGCTGTCGCTCGACCCGCGACTCTATCGCGCGCGCAATCTTCTGGCGCTGCTCGACCTCAGCGCCGACAAGCCGCGGCAGGCCCTGGCGCTTTACGACAGCGTCGACCCCAAGATCGCCGCCGAGGTCGCCAGCTGGCGGCCGGCGCTTTTGCGCCATCAGGCGTTTGCCGCGCGCGGCTGGAAGCTCGAGGCGCAAAGCGCGCTCGACGAAGCGCTGCGACGCGGCGGCCTGGCGTGCGCCGTCTCCGATGAGCGGCTGAGCGATCGCCGCGAGCATCACGACATCGCGCGCCTGCTCGAAGTGGCGCGCCTGCGCCGCGGCTGTGGCGGTGGCAACAGTGATCTGGCCGAGGCGTTGCGGGATTCCGGCGATCTGCCGGGCGCGCTCGCCGAGTACCGACGTCTCCTGGCCGCCGACCTGACCGCTGAAGCGTGGCAATGGGGCCTGGCCGAGACGCTGGTTCAGCACAAGGACCTCGACCTGGCGACCGAGCTCCTCGAGCGCCTGACCGCGGCGCATCCGCGGCGCACCACCTATCGCCGGCTCCTTGCCAACGTGTGGTTGGAGCGGGATGATCCGGTGCGCGCGCGGCAGGTGGTCGAGGCCGGCCTCGCGGAGGAGCCCGAAAATCTGGAGCTCGCTCGCTCGCTCGAAGCGCTCTGTGCCGGCACTCGCCCGTGCAGCGCGCTCGATGACCTGCGCGTCGACGGCAAAGCGGTCATCGCCGACTACCGGCGCCACGCGTCGGCCAAGTCGACCCCAGCCGAGATTCTTCTGGACCGCACGGTCACGCGTGTTTTTGCGTCGGGCGGGCGGCTGACGCTGACCCACAACATCATCGCGGTGTTCAACAAAGATGGCATCGAAAAATGGGGCGAAGTGCAGATTCCAGCCGGCGCCGACGTGCTCACGCTGCGCACGATCAAGGCCGACGGCACCACGCGCGAGCCCGAGGACATCGCCGGCAAGGCCACGATCTCGGCGCCCGACCTCGAGGTCGGTGACTTCGTCGAGTTCGAGTATGTCGAGCCGGCTGCGGCGCCGGGCGCCTTTCCGGGCGGATTTTTGAGCGAGCGGTTTTACTTTCGTTCGTCGGACGCGCCGCTCTTTCGCACCGAGCTCGTGTTGGTCACACCGCGATCGATGGCGGTTCAGATTGACGCGCGCGGCGGCGCGCCGACCCCGGTGGTCGTCGAGCGCGGCGATGGCACGACCCTGCGGACGTTTGCTGCGCGGGAGCAGCCGGAGCTCTTCATCGAGCCCTCGGCAACGCCGTTCCAGGAAGATTTACCGTCGGTGCGGGTGGGCGCCGCAGTGTCGATGCTGCGCTGGCGCGACTATCTGCGCGATCAATCGTTCGGTAGCAATCGCCCCAACGACGAGCTCCTGTCGATCGTGCACGCGGAGACCGCCGGAAAAAAGAGCGACACTGAAAAGGTTGCCGCACTCGACCGCTGGGCTCGCCGCAACATCCGCGGCACCGGTCGGCTCGACGAAGCCGCGACGTTCATCCTGGCTAAAAAAGAGGGCAATCGAGAGCGCCTGCTGGCGGCGCTGCTGGCAGCCGGCGGCGTCGCTACCGAGATGGCCATCGTGCGGCCCGTGACCGCAGCCCGACTGGGCGGCGCGCTGCCCGATCTGGAGGCCTTCGACCAGGGGCTTTTGTACCTGCCGGGCGACGGACGCTTCATCGATTCACGCTTTCGCCACAGCCCCACCGGATTTCTCTTGCCGGCGCTGCGCGGCGGCGACGCGCTGGTCCTCGCCGACGGTCCAGCCAAGCTCGTGGCGCTGCCACAAGCCAATGACGACGGGCGCTCGGTCGCGCTGCACGTTCATCTCGACGCCAGCGGTGCCGCCGAGGTCCAGGCCACCGAAACCCTGCGCGGCTGGCCGGCGCTCGAATGGCGTGAGGCGCTGGAAAAGCTGCCGCCCGACCGGCTGCGCCCGGAGTTCGAGCAGCACACGCTCGGATTCTATTTTCCCGGCTCGACGCTGCTCGATCTTTCGTGGAGCGGTGCCGAGCAGGACGATGCGCCATTCGTCGTCAGCTATCGCTTTTCGGCGCCGCAGTTCGGCCGGCGGTTGGGCGACGCGCTGGTGCTGCCCGCGCCCTATCCGGCGCTCTTGGCGCAACGCTACGTGACCGTCGCGCAGCGCACCAGCTCGTTGCACGTCGACTACGCCGCGCCGACGCTCCTTTTG
>JBBQIO010000578.1:0-3338 GCA_038325015.1 Polyangia bacterium | reverse complement strand
GTCGCGCACCGACTCGAGCGTCGTCGCTACCTGCGCCAGCGATGGGCGCTCTACCGAGGTCTTGGCCAGCATGCCGAATAGAAGACGATCGATCTCGTCGGGAATCTCGGGCCACAAGCCGCGCGGCGGCGGTGGCGGCTGATTCAAGTGTTGATGAAGAACGTCAATTGCACTCTCGGCTTCGAACGGCGGCGAGCCTAAAAACAGCTCGTAGGCCACGACGCCGAGCGAGTAAGTGTCGGTCCCGGCATCGACGGGCTTGCCGCGCGCCTGCTCGGGCGAGATGTACCCGGGCGTGCCCATGAACATGCCGGTCTGCGTCTTGGTGGTGCGCAAAAAACCGTCGTTCGAGAGCTTGGCGATGCCGAAGTCGAGCAGCTTGGTCGTGATCTTTCCGCCGCGTCCCTCGACCAAAAAGATGTTGTCCGGCTTGAGATCGCGGTGGATGATTTGCTTTTCGTGCGCCGCTTCGAGGGCGTCGCACACCTGCAGAAGAATCGCGATGCTGTCGCCCGGCAGCATCGGGCCGCGCGACATCCGCTGCGCCAGCGTCTCGCCCTTGAGCCACTCCATGACGAGATAGCTGCGCCCGTCCTCGAGCTTGCCGAAGGCGAAGATGTCGACGATGTTGGGATGGCCGATCTGGTTGACGGCGCGCGCCTCCTGAACGAAGCGCTCGACGGTGGTCGGGTCAGAGCACAGCGCGCGATTGATGACCTTGATGGCCGCGCGCTTGCCGATGACCGGGTGAAGCGCCGAATAGACGACGGCCATTCCACCGACGCCAATCAGGGATTCCACGACATACTCGGCGACGACTGTGCCCGCCGCGAGCTCAGTCTCGTCGGTGGTCAGGGGCGCGAGTGCTGGAATGTTGTCCGCAGCCATAGGCTGTTCACCCACCTCGTCGATGAGAATCCCTCGCGCGCATAAACATACTCCTCGACGGGTTCAGAATACGTGCCAGTTCACCAATTGGCAATCGAAAGTTGGGATGTGCGGATACGCAATTTTGTTGCGGTGTCGGGAGGCTGCGGCCGTGCTCGCTGCCGGGCCGATTGGCCCGCGCCCTGCAGGCGAGGACTCTGCCACGAAGCTCCGGCCAGATGAGCCGAGCCATGTTGGGCTGACCAGAAACTTAAAACACATTGGAAAGGACTAATCCATGAAATGGAAACTCGAAGCCATCGGGTCGTTGCTCGTCGCAGGGGCGCTCGCCGGGGGACTGACGGGCTGCGCGTCGGTGCCCGAGCCCACCGACCGTATGGAGTCCTCGGCGGCCGCGATTCGCGCCGCTGAAGAGGTTGGCGCTAACAAAGTTCCCCAAGCCGCCCTGCACCTGCAGCTCGCGCACGAGCAAGAAGCCAGTGCCAAGCGCGCGATGGCCGACGGCGACAAGGAGCAGGCTGGCTCGCTCCTGATGCGCGCGCAGTCCGACGCCGAGCTGGCGGTGGCGTTGGCGCGCGAGAACCAGACCCATATCGATGCCGAGCAGGCCACGCAAAAGAGCAAGGCGCTCGACGAGAGCGGACGTTAACACGGCGCCCAGCACCGCTGGGCTGATTCGTTTACTTAAAGGAGATTTGCCATGTGGAATCGAGTTCGTTTCATCTATCCGTTCGCCCTTCTCGGCCTCGCCGCCTGCACGCCGGTCGTTCCCAAGGAGCTCGCGGACGCCCGCGTGGCGTATCAGCGCGCGGCCTCGGGGCCGGCGGCTCAGACCGTTCCCGCGGACGTGCACATTGCCAAGGTTTCGCTCGACCAGGCGGAGCAGTCTTTTAGCGACAACGGCGACGCACGAAAGACGCGAGATTTGGCCTACGTCGCCGAGCGTAAGGCGGAGCTAGCCGAGGTCAGCGCCGCCCAGACCCTCGACAATCAGAACAAAGCCGCGGCGGAGCAGCATTACCAGAACGCGCAGGCCCGCCTCGCCGGCCAAACCAAAGAGCAGCTGGCGCAAACCCGTGCGCAGCTGGCGCAGACTCAAGCGCAGCGCGACGCCACCGGCCAGCAGCTGACCCAAGAGCAGCAAGCGCGCGCCTCCGCCGAGCAGAGGCTTGCCGACGACGAGCAGCGCCTCAAGGCGATGCAGGACTCGCTGGCCAAGCTGGCGGCCGTCAAAGAAGAGGCCCGCGGCCTCGTCATCACGCTGTCGGGAAGCGTGCTCTTCCCGTCCGACCAGTCCACGCTTCTGCCCGAGGCGCAGACGCGGCTCGATCAGGTAGCACAGGCACTGATGGCCAACAAAGAGCGCACGATTGTCATCGAGGGCTACACGGACTCGCGTGGCTCTGACTCCCATAACCTCGACCTGTCGCGTCGCCGCGCCGAAGCGGTGCGTGACTTTCTGACCTCGCGCGGCTACGAGCCGGACCGCATTACGGCACGCGGTATGGGCAAGGATAAGCCCGTGGCCAGCAACTCCAGCGCCGAGGGGCGCGCCAATAACCGCCGCGTCGAGATCATCGTGCAGCCCAAGGCCTCGGCCTCGGCCGGCAGCCCGGCCATCGCCGGACAATAAGTCTCACCGGGACAAATGATCCCGCTCGTTCACCCTCCCCCGCAAGACCGCCGCAAGAAATAGAGCCAAATAGAACGCAGCTCCTCGTCCATCGCGGCAGCTGCGTTCTCCTTCAACACGGATTCCAGATCCGCCGATGCGATGTCGAAGCTGCGATCGGCCAGCTCGGCGAACATGGGCAAGCGCGCGCGCGGATGGCGCATCGAGATGGACACGAGCAGCCCACCGGGCCTGAGCACGCGGGCGACCTCGGCGAAAAGCGCGGTCAGATTTTCGTCACGCGGCGTGCTGCATGCGATCGCGTCGATCGTGCCCTTCTCGACGACCACGTCGAAGCTCGCGTCGGCGAAGCCTAGGCGCAGCGCGTCCATCGCCACGTAGCTCAACCCGGTCCGGCCCGCTGCGCGAGCCTGCGCGTGAGTCAGAGCAGCGAGTGCATAGTCAATGCACGTAACGCTTCTGTAGCCATCGTCGTGGAGTGCGATCCCGAGGGCCGAGCTGCCGCAGCCGAGCTCGAGGATGGCTTGTGAACGCTCGATCCGTCGCCCCAAGATGGGCCCTAGCGCGGCGTAGCTCTGCAGCCACTCCGTCCCGTCGACGGCGATCGATCTATATTCAGATTCCCAGTAGTCCCGGCTGCCGTACGACGCCATGCCACAGGCTACCAAAACAAAAAGACGATCTGACAAGGGTGTCAGATCGTCTCGGTGAGACCGATTGCCCCGGAAGGGTTAGAACCCGTGAAGGTGCCCGGTCAGCCACAAAACCACGATGATGAGGATGATAATCGCTGCCGGTGACATACCGACCAATCCTG
>JBBQIO010000577.1:0-3349 GCA_038325015.1 Polyangia bacterium | reverse complement strand
ATCTTCTGCCGACACCTCTTCATCTAGAGCTGGTACTCGGTCGTCGGCACGCTGCAGCAATACGTCCACAACGTGCTCTTGCGGCTCGCCCTGGTCCGCTTCCTCTTGCTCTCTCACACGGACGCGCTGGCCGCGGTTCGGAACGCCGATCCGACCGCCGCGCGAGCCGCGCTCGACCGACTGGCGGTGCGCGTCTTTTACTCGTTTTCCCGCAACATCGAGCATAACGCGGCGCTCCTCGACGAGCTGACCAGGCTGATGACGCGCAGCGTGACCGACCTCGACGGCTCGATCGCGCTGCTGTCGCTTTAATCTCCAGCGACGGTGTATCGTCACGCGATGCCGCCCGGTCACCGGCGCCTTCAGCTGCGCGCGTTCGTGCTCACCTGGGTCTCGTATGCCTCCTACTATTTTTGCCGTAAGCAGTTCGCGGTCACCAAGGCGACTCTGGCCGATCAGTTTCACCTGTCGCTCGGTGCGCTCGCCGCGATCGACACGGGGTACTTGCTCGCCTACGCGGGTGGCCTGTTCGCCAGCGGCCTGGTGTCGGATCTGACCAGCGCGCGCCGTCTCATCGGCCTCGGCATGCTGGGCGCCGCGGCGGCGACGACCGTGTTTGGGCTCGGCTCGACCAGCGCCGTGTTTGCCGCGTCGTTCGCCGTCGATGGGCTGTTCCAGTCGACGGGTTGGCCCGGAGCGATCAAGGTTATGACCGCGTGGTGCGGCCCCGCCGAGCGCGGCAAAGTGATGGGGCGCTGGTCGACCTGCTATCAAATCGGCGGCGTGCTGGCTACGGCGGTCGCGACGCAATGTCTGGCGGCGTGGGGTTGGCGCTCGGCGTTCTTCGTGCCGGCCGCCTGGACGGCGGCGGTCGGGGTGGTGGTGCTGCTCGTGCTGGTCGAGCGGCCGGTGGCTGCCAAGCCTGAATTTGCTGCATTGCACAAAAACTCGCCCGGCAACCGCGCCGGCTCAATCATGGCGGTGCTCGCCGAGCCGATGGTGTGGACGCTCGGCGCCTCCTATTTCTGCCTCAAGCTGATTCGCTACGGCCTCCTGTTCTGGCTTCCATTTTTCCTGTCCAAGGAGCTGCACTACTCGGTCAGCTCGGCGGGGTATCTGTCGCTCTCGTTCGAGATCGGCGGTGCGGTCGGCTCGGTGACCATCGGCTATCTGTCGGATCGCGTCGGACGCGGGCGTGGCGGCCTGCTGGTGGCCATGGCGCTGACTCTAGCGGGCGCGTGTGTGCTGTACGGTCGCGTCGCGCGCGTGGGATGGGCGGTCAATTTCGCGAGCATGGCGATGGTCGGCTTTGCCCTGTTCGGCCCGGACGCGCTGGTGTGCAGTGTAGCTGCGATGGACCTGGGCGGCGCGGCGGCCGGCACGGCGGCCGGGGTGATCAACGGCGTCGGATCGGTTGGTGCGATCGCCCAGGGGCTGCTGGTCTCGTTCGTCGCCGCGCGGTGGGGCTGGCCGGCGGTGTTTCAGGTGTTCGTCGTGCTGGCGCTGGCCTGCGCAGCGCTGCTCGTGCCGTACGCCGTAATGACCGCGCGGCGTGCCGCCCCGACGACCGCGAGTGGCCGCCATTGACCAGATTTTTGAAATTTTCAATCGGACGACATGGTCTGATTAGGAATTGCCGCCGCGAGGCTTGGAGAAAAAGATGAGCAAGACAACTGACATGATGCGGCTCGAGGGCCTGACGCTGACCGTGGCGGACGTCCAACAGTCGGTCGATTTCTACGGCGGCAAGCTGGGGCTGAAGGTCGCTTGGAGCGCCCTGCCGGCCTTCGCAATGCTCCGCCTCGGCGCAGGTACGATAGGTCTGCTCGCCATGGCCGAGGCGCAAAAAGAGGGGGTCGAGGCATCGTCGCGCGCGCAGAAGTCGGCCGTCCATGTCGAATTCACGACCGATGACCTGGATGGTCTTTACCAAGACCTGAAGAGCAAGGGCGTCGTCTTCCACCAGCCGCCGCATGACGAGCCCTGGGAGCGATCGATGACGGCTTTCGACCCCGACGGATACGCCGTCGAGTTCGCCCAAGGAAAACGCGGCCAGAATCAGACCAGCTCCGACGCGACGTAAGACGCCGCAACCCGGACGGCTGTCCGCATACCGGACAGCCAATGCGCCGGGCGACCAAATCGGCGGCCGCGCCGGGCGCTCGGACGACGGCATGCGGCTGGCAATTGCAGTCGGCCATGGACCAGCGAACCTGCAAACGAATTGGCGACTCACTGTATGCGTCGATCGTCCGGCTCGTCGACGACCTTTCACCCGACAGGCCTGACCTGGCACGCGCGCTCTACTCCGAGGCACGCCGCGTGCCGTTGACTGCGGCTCGGCAGCCCCGTTTGGGCCGTCTTTACCGACCGGCGCCGCTGCGTCCGGTACTCTACGCCGCGCTCGACGCCGGGATCATCGACTCGGTGGCTTTCGATCGATTGATGATCTATCGGGCACGGGCGCGCGGCGCCGCGCCTCACAACATCGGATCGCCGTCGGATTCCGAGTCGTCCGGCTCGGGCAGCGTCGGCGTCGGCTCGCCATTGGTCGACGGTGCGTCGGAGCGCAGATAGCGCAGCATGGCCTGCACCAGGCGAACCTGCGCGTGGCGGATTTCGGCCAGCCGCTTGTGGCGAAAGCCTTCGACAAAGATGGTGAAAATCAGCTGGTCGTCTTTGTCGCCAACGTAGCCGGACAGCGCCGAGACCCCGGTCAACGTGCCGGTCTTGGCGCGCACCAAGCCGACCGCTTCCGTGCCGGCGAAACGGCTGCGAATCGTGCCGTCGATCCCGCCGACCGCGAGCGAGGTCTGAAACTCGGGACCGGCCGCGAGATCGAAGTCGACGTGCCGCAAAAGCTGGTTGAGATCGTTCGGGCGAATTCGATTTTCGTGGGTCAGCCCCGACCCGTTGACGATCCGATAGTGGTCCGCCGGAACCCCGGCCTGACTCATCAGCTCGCCAACCGCACGCGTGCCCTTTTCCAGCGTGCCCGGGTAGCCATAGAGCTCGCCGCCAACGGTCTTGTAGATGGCTTCTGCGATGAAATTGTTGGACGGCTTGTTGGACAAGCGACACACGTCGGCCAGCGGCATCGAGTGATGCTCGCCCAGGAGCGTGAACGCCGACGGCGCCGGCGCACCGATCTTGACGTCTCCCGAGAGCACGACATCGAAATCGGCGAACGCCTGACGCAAGGTAACGGCTGCCAAGAGCGCTCCGTCCGCGAGGCGGCGCGATTCGATGTAGTCGCCGCGGTTGTCGGCGATGCGCCCGCGCACGGTCACCACGACGCGCCCCTCGCTACGGCCGACGTCGATCTTGAGCCGAGTGCGCTTGCCGTGTG
>JBBQIO010000576.1:0-3355 GCA_038325015.1 Polyangia bacterium | reverse complement strand
TAACTCGGTAGCGCGTGCCGTCGGGCGTGCCGTAGGACAGGTCGGCGTCGTGATGCTCGTCGAACTGCTTGCGCTGCGTCTCGCTCATCAGATTGACGGCGAACGTCCCGATGACATCCGCGGTCAAGGGCGGCGTATCGCGCAGCGTGCGCAAATCGCCTTTGATGCGGAAGACCGGCGGCAGGCCGGCCTTGAGGTGCACGTCGCTGGCGCCCAGCTGGCGGGCCGCCCCGAGGACGTGGTCCAGAATTTGGTTCATACGCCAAGCGTACCATTGTCACGTGGTACGTTAAAAAGCGGTGAGCGCGTCGGCTTCGATCTATGGCGGGTTGGCTGCGGTGGCGCTGGCTGCCGGCGCAGTTGCCTACTGGGTCGCGGTGCCACGCAGCGTCGAGATTGCGCCTGCCCCGCCCCGGGTAGTCGATGCTGGTACCATCATGGCGGCCAGCGCGGCGGTCGGCCCACATCGTCTCAAGGGGAGTGTTTTGCACTTCTTACGGCACCACGTGGGGCCGCCCAAGGTGCCGCTCTTGCCGCCGCTAGTGACGCCGCTGGCCGCGACGCCGACGATGGCTCAGGCGCCGCCGAGCAGCGCCGCGGCGGCGGCGATCACGTCCGACGACATCACCGATGCGGCGGAGCACGAAGACGACGAAAGGGCCTCGGTCGAGGCGGATCAGGTGCGCTTCGTGGTTCGCTCTCATGTGGCGCTGGTGCGCGCCTGCTACGAGCGCGCCCTTTCGCACACGGAAACCGCGTCGACCCACGGCCGTGTCGAGCTCGGTTTTCGCATCACCGTCGACGGAGATCACGGGCGCGCCGCCGACATTCACGTCGAGTCCGACACCACCGGCTCGTCAACGTTAGCGCCCTGTTTGGCGGCGCGCGTCGCCGAGTGGACGTTTCCGCGGCCGGTCGGCGGCGACTACGCGTTGACCTACCCCTTCCTATTTGCTCCGGGTGGTTGAAAAATGGCTGAGCTCGACGGCGTCGAAGTGCTGGTGGTTGATGGCGACGTCGAGGTGCAGCGCGGCCTGGCGCAGGCGCTGACGGAGCTGGGTGTTCAGCCCACGGTCCTCGGGCTGCCGGAGCGGGCTCGCGCGCTGGTTCGCGAGAAATATTTTTCGGTGGTCATCCTCGACATCGATACACCGACGCCCAGTGGCGGACTGGAGCTGTGTCGCACGGTGGTGGCCGAGTCGCCGACCACCGCGGTGCTGATGCTGACTGCGCGCCGCGTCTACGAGGCCGCGGTCGACGCCTTTCGCGCCGGCGCCACCGACATCGTGGTCAAGGCGCCCGACCAGGTCGCCTATCTGCAGCGCCGCGTCGTCGAGGCCACCAAGCGAGCCCGCCAGTTGGCCCACGACGACCAGCTGGTCGGTGATGCACTGGCAGTGCACGAAGAATTCTTGAAGCGGCTGATGGAGACGTCGCGTCGTGTGGCCGAGCTCGACGAAAAGATCGGCGGCGGCGCGCAGTCGCACGGCCACAACGCCGAGTGTGCAGTGTTGCTGGTCGAAGGGCCGGAGCGTGACTGGTTGACCAAGCGGCTGACCGCGCTCTTGGCCAAGCGCTCGGGCTATAGCCTGCGCACGGCGGGATCCGGCGGCGAGGGGCTCGACCTGGCCGGCTCGACGCGCTTTGCCATCGCCCTCGTGTGCGACACCTTGCCTGACCTGCCCGGCTCGATGGTCGTGAGCGCGTTCAAAGGGCAGTCGCCAGAGACCATCACCGTTCTATATTCGCTGCCCGGCGCCCACCCGGCCAGTCAGCCGGGGCGGGCCGACATCGTCGATGGCGGGCGCGCCATTCCACTCCTGGCGAAATTCACCGAGGCGGCTGAGCTGTTGGACCGGCTTGACGAGCTTCGCGAGGCGGCACTGCGGACCAGTCGAGAGCGCCGCTATCTGGCCACATTTCGCGAGGAAAATTACGAGCTGTTACGGCGCTACGCGGCGCTCCGACAGCGCCTGGACCGCGCTCGCAAACACTAGCCAGGGGCCGAAGCAGCGGTGGCGGCGGCGGCGACGACCTCCGCCAGCGACCAACCCGCAGTTGCCTTGACCGCTGCGTCGAGCTCGCCCTTGTCGAGAAAGACCCCCTTACAGCTCGGGCAAAAATCGACCGTCACCGACGCCACCTTGGTCTGGTGCAGCTCGGCCGAGCACGCCGGGCACGGGCTCTCCGTCTCGGAGGCCGGCTCCGGCGACTCGCTGCCGCCGAGCGCTTGCCGGAGCTCGGTGAGCGCGCTGGCGTCGCCGCGCCCGAGGCGCTCGAGCTCACCGGCGTCGAGCCACAATCCGCCGCAGCTGGGACACAGATCCACCTCGACGTCGGAGATGGTCGCTTTGTCGAGAACCGAAGTGCAGCGCACACAGGTGCGATTCATTGAAACGCTCCTCTCAGGGAAAGCTACGGTGAGCCAGGGTGAGCATGACCGTAACATACGTTTGATCGGCGCCTGGCGACCGGCATGCAATCATGGCTACGATGATCGAGAGGGTCCTGCTTCATGACTGATTCCGACCCGCCGTACGCGCTCCTCGAAGCCAAGCTCGGCTACGCCTTTATCGACGTTGCGCGTCTGGAATCGGCGCTCACGCACAAGTCGTACGTCAACGAGAACCCGAGCTGGGGGCGGCCGGACAACGAGCGCCTCGAGTTTCTCGGTGATGCGGTGCTCGATCTCGTGGTCGGCCATCTGTTGATGGACGCAGATCCCGTGTGCACCGAGGGCGAGCTGAGCAAGACCCGCGCGACCTTCGTCAGCGAGGCCGGCCTGTGCGAAGTCGCCGTCGAGCTCGGCCTGGGCGAATGGCTCTTTTTGGGGCGTGGCGAGGAGGCCTCGGGCGGGCGACGTAGGCCTTCGGTGCTGGCCAACGCGTGCGAAGCGGTGGCCGCGGCGGTTTACCTCGACGGCGGCTTGCCCGCCGCGTTCGAGCTGGGGCGGCGGCTATTCGGCGGCCGCATTGGCGCCGGGCTGCAGGCAGGCGCGGGCGACTTCAAGACCCGCCTGCAGGAGCGCGTCGCGCGCGAGCGGCAGACGTTGCGCTACCAGATCATGGCCGAGCGCGGGCCGGACCACGCCAAGATCTTCGAGGTTGCGGTCCTGGTCGGCGAGGTCGAGGTCGCCCGCGCCGAGGGGCGCACGAAGAAAGAGGCCGAGCAGCGCGCGGCCAAGACCGCGTTCGAACGGCCGTCGGTCGGCTAGTGTGCTGTCCGGTTAATTGTGTGGATCTTGCGGCTGCCGGATCGGCTCGGGCGCAAGGCGCGCTGTCCGACGAATACTGTCTGTATTTGAGGGCAGTGCAACGCAGCGAGCGAGTCGAGGCGGCTGTCGAAAGCCCGCAGA
>JBBQIO010000575.1:0-3360 GCA_038325015.1 Polyangia bacterium | reverse complement strand
TGACCTCCAGATCGCCGACGCCGGAGACCTCGCAGTGGACTTTACTGCCGCCCAGCTCCTGCTCGGTGATCTCTTGGCCGGTGACCGCTTTGACCAGCGGCGGACCGCCCAGCGCCATCGAGCCAATCCCTTTGACCATCGGCACGAAGTCGGCGAGGCCGGGAATGTAAGCGGTGCCGGCGGCGCCCGGGCCGACCATGGCCGCGACCAGCGGCACCACGCCGGACATGATCACCTCTTCGCGAAATAAATGTCCGGTGCCGGCGAACATCGAGATGATGTCGCCGGAGGTCACGGCCTTGGGGTCGATGCGGGCGCCCGCCGAGTCGATGAACCACACCATCGGCACCCGGCTGCGCAGCGCCAGCTCGCGCAGGCGCGTCACCTTGGTCTCGCCGACCAGACCAATCGAGCCGCCCTTGACCGTGAAATCGTACGCTGCGGCGCATACCATTCGCCCGTCGACCGGTCCCCAGCCGCAGATGACGGCGTCGGCCGGCGCGCCGCTGTCGACCGTGGTCCCCTGCGACCCCATGTCGGTGCCGTGCAGACCGATTTCGATCCACTGCTCTTTACCGTCCTCGCCGGGGTCGAAAAATCGCGTCAGCCGCTCTCGTGCCGTGAGCTTTCCGCGCTCATGCTGCTTAGCGACTTTTTCTTCGCCACCCATCTGCCGTACGCGTGTTTTGCGCTCTTCGAGTACTTTGACACGCTCCCGCATGCTCACGAGGTCAGCCCCAGAATCTGCTTGGCCTCGTCGACCGTGGCGATGGTGCGGCCGGCGTCGAGCGCCATCTTGGCGGCCTGACCGACCAGATCGCCGTTGGACGAAGCCATCTGCCCCGACGGGAGATAGAAATTATCTTCGAGCCCGACGCGCACGTTGCCGCCCATGCCGAGCGACATCGCAGTCAACGGCCACGTCGCCTGGCTGATAGGCGTGGTCTTCCACACCGCGCCCTTAGGCAGATGGGTGGCCATAAAGGCCAAGTGGTCCGGCGTGGCCGGCATGCCGCCGTTGACGCCGAGGACCAGGTTGACGTCGATCGGCGCCTTCATCAACCCCATGTCGACCAACAGGTCGAGCGCAGCGACGTGGCCGCTGTCGAAGCATTCGCATTCCGGGCGGACGCCGACCTCGTTCATCGCCTTCAAGTAGTAGACGATCTCATCGAACGGATTGGCGAACACGAAGGAGAAGACGAACTCCTTTCGCTTGGCCGAATATTTGGCGTAGTTCATCGACCCCATGTTGAGCGCGCCAATGTGCGGCCGCGTCTTGATGACGTGAGCGATGCGCTGCTCTTTGGGGAGCCCAACCGCGCCGGTCGAAAAATTGATAATCACCGGCGAGCGCGCCGAGATCTCGGCCTTGTAGGCCTCGAATACCGCGGGGTCGTATGACGGCTGTCCGTCGTCGGCGCGTCCGTGCACGTGCACGACGGCTGCACCGGCTTCGTAGGCACGACGGCACTCCTCGGCGACTTCGACCGCCGTGTAGGGAATTGCAGCGCACTGCTTCTTGGTGGTCACCGCGCCGGTGATGGCGCAGGTGAGGATGACTTTATCTCCGAGAGCCATGGTTCTCCTTCTTGGGCGAACGTACTTTTATTTCGTCACTGCCAGAAATTTCGTCTTGTACTCGTTCTGCGACTTTTTTGAGCAGCGCGGTGAGCTGCTCCTGCTCTTTGGGGGCCATCTTTTCCAGCGCCGCGCGCAGCGTATCCCACGGCGACACACTGGCGCGCTCGGCGACGCGTCGCCCTTCGGGCTGAAGCTGGATGATCCACACGCGGCGATCCTCGGCCGAACGCGTGCGCGCCACCAGGCCGGCGGCCTCCATGCGGTCGACGATGCCGGTCACGGTCGAATTGTGGGCGCGGATCTTGGTCGACAGCGTGCTCAACGACAGGTCACCGATCTCGTCGAGCAGCTTCAACACGGTCAACTGGGTGGCGGTCACGCCGAGGCGCTGCGCCTCGTCCTTGGACAGGCGGCGGCTCTCGGTCATCAGGTAGATGATGGTCTCGACGATACGGTCGAGATCCTCTTTGAGCTCGCGTCGCAAGGAATGGTCCCTTCGGCCTGCTCCGGCCCTTTTCGGCCCCTCTTCGGGGTTTTCAGCAGTCTGGAAAACTATTTAGCACGCAAAATATCGGTGAAGTGAAACATAGTCAACGGCACGCCGCGAAGCAGGCTCACCAATAGTCGGCCGTGATGGTCACGTCGCCGTACACGCGCACCTGGCACGCCAGCCGCTCGTCAGGCTCGAGCGCCATCGGCCGCGTCTCCCAGTCGGTGCGCGGCGACAGCACCTCGGTGCCGGCGAGGACGCGGACGCGGCAGGCGGCACATACACCTACCCCGCGACAGGAGCGCCCGATGGGCAAACGTGCGCGCACCGCCGCGGCCAAAAGGAGCGCCCCCGGGCGAACCGTGAGCTCGACGCTGGATTGGCCGACGCGGCGAAAGGTAATGGCGGGGCGCATGCGCAAGGACCCTAACCCAAGTCTCTGGCCGAGGCGCCGAAGGTCCCCACGATGGGCCCTACCTCGCGTATGATCGGGGGCGGAAATGCGCGACCGCCTATAGGAGGCAGTGATGACGGTTCAGACCGACGAGTACCTGCTGGCCCTCGATCTTCCGGTGTCTGCGGAGCGGCTGTATCAAAGCTGGCTCGATGAAGCGACCCACGCCGCCATGATTGGCGCGGACGTCGTCGCCGAGGGTGAGGAGCTGTTGATTTGGGACGGTTACATTCGCCAGCGCATCGTTGAGGCGGATACGGGCAAGCGGCTGGTGCTGGCGTGGCGCACCGAGGATTTTCCGGCGGATGCGCCCGACTCGCGGCTCGAGCTGCGCTTCGTCGCGCTCGGACCCGAAGAAGCGCGGCTCGAGTTGACCCATCGCGGGATTCCGGCCGGCAAAGGGAGCGAGTATTCGTCGGGCTTCGAGGACTATTACTTCGCGCCAATGATCCGCTTTTTCGGGGGTGCAGAGGGCGAATCGTCGGCCACCGAGCCGCCCGATGAGCATGAGGTCATCGCTCCGGCGACGCGCGAGCCGCCGGCGCCGGCAAGGGCTGCTGCCGACGAAAAAGAGGACGACGACGGCGATTTTTGGGCCGAAGGGGAAGCGACGGTGGACATTCGAGCGCCGCACTCCGCGCCGATTCATCGGGTCGAGGCCGACGATGCCGACGGATGGCTGCCCGAGCCCGTGACGCCGCCGGCCGCCAAGACCAAGCCGAAGGCCAAGACCAAGCCGAAGGCCAAAGCGAAACCGAAGGCCAAAGCGAAACCGAAGGCCAAAGCCGCAGCGGCGCAAAAGAGCAAGGCCAAGGCAGCATCACAGGCCAAG
>JBBQIO010000574.1:0-3363 GCA_038325015.1 Polyangia bacterium | reverse complement strand
AATGCTGTTCAAGCGCCTCGCGGATCTCGCACAGTTGCTTGTACACCTTCGGCATCTCGTCATTGAGCTTCGAGATCGGCTCCGGCGTGCGGATGCCAGCCACCACGTCTTCGCCCTGGGCGTTGACGAGAAACTCGCCGTAGAACTTATTCTGGCCGGTCGAGGGGTTGCGGGTGAACGCGACGCCGGTCGCGCAATCGTCGCCGCGATTGCCGAACACCATCGCCTGAACGCTGACCGCCGTGCCCCAGCTTTCCGGGATGTTGTTGAGCCGGCGATAGGTGACCGCGCGCTGGTTCATCCACGAGCCGAACACCGCGCCGATCGCGCCCCACAGCTGCGCCTGGACGTCCTGCGGGAACGGCTTGCCGGTTTCGGCCTGGACGATGTCCTTGAACCCGGCGGCGATCGCCTGCCAGTCCTGGGCGGAGAGGTCGGTGTCGAGCGTGGCGCCGATATCGTTTTTGTGATCGTCGATCAGCGCCTCGAAATGATGGTGGTCGAGGCCGAGCACGACCTCGCCGTACATCTGGAGAAACCGGCGGTAGCTGTCATAGGCAAAGCGCTCGTCGCCGCTGATCGCGGCCAGCCCGCGCACCGTCTCGTCGTTGAGGCCGAGGTTGAGCACCGTGTCCATCATCCCCGGCATCGACGCCCGCGCGCCCGAGCGCACCGACACCAGCAGCGGGTTCTTCGGGTCGCCGAGTTTCGCGCCGATGATTTTTTCGACCTGGGCGAGCGCGGCGGCGACCTCGCTCTCCAGCTCGGCCGGATAGGTGTCGTTTTGCTGGTAATAGTGGGTGCAGACCTCGGTGGTGATGGTGAAGCCCGGCGGCACCGGCAGCCCGAGGCTCGACATCTCGGCCAAATTGGCGCCCTTGCCGCCAAGCAGGTCGCGCAGATCGGCGCTGCCCTCGGCCGTCCCGCCGCCAAAACTGTAGACCCACTTTTTGCCCGTGGTGGTCATGTGGGGCCTACCCCTCGATCTGGGAGAAATCGGCGACCTGGTTCATCGTCGCACGAATGCGCGCGAGCAACCGCAAGCGGTTCTCGCGCAATTTTGCGTCGTCTACGTTAACGGTGACCTTGGCAAAAAATTCATCGATCGGCTTGCGGAGCGCAGCCATCGTTCCCATCGCACCATCGAAATCTTCCTTGAATAACGCCAGCTCAAAAATTGGCGCAGCCTGATCAAGTATTAAATTAAGCGCTTGCTCCTCTTTCTCCCCTTTCGCCAATAGGTCTGGCTGCACGCCACCCCCATACCTCCGACCATCCTTACGCTCCTCAATCGAAACTATGTTTGAAGCGCGACGATAGGCTGTCAGCAAATTTGCTCCATCCTCGGTTTTCAGAAAAGCTTGCAAGGCCGCCACTCGCTCTAGCAAGCGAACCAGATCGTCTTCAGCTCCCGGTCCGCGTGGGTTTGATAACCGAAATGCCGCTTCGATGAGATCGTGTCGTACACCGCGTTCGCGCAGATGCACTTTTAGCCTTTCGGTGATGAATATCAGGACCCGGCCTGAAACTAGCTGCGCTCCCGGCAAAAGCTGCTCGGCGCAAAATAATGGCTGATTTAACCCTAGCCGCAAATTGTTCTCAAGAATGAGACGGACGATGCCAAGAGCGGCACGACGCAACGCGAAGGGATCACGCGATCCGGTCGGCTCCTCGCCGATGGCAAAAAACGCCACGAGGGCATCGATCTTATCAGCAAGCGCGACGGTGATGCTTTCGGACGCACTCGGGCAGCTGTCATTCGGACCAAGCGGCTTATAATGATCGGCGACGGCATCAGCGATTAACGAGGCAACGCCGTCATTTAGCGCGTAATAGCGCCCAATGACTCCCTGCAGCTCGGGAAACTCTCCAACCATCCCGGTCGAAAGATCGGCTTTCGCGAGAGTCGCAGCTCGGGTGGCTTTTGCAGGGTCGGCCTTCGTCTGCGCAGCCAAATCAAGGGCCAGCTCCTCCATCCGCTTGACCTTGTCGTAAACGCTGCCGAGCTTTTCGTGATAGACGCGTTGCTTTAGCGCCTCGACGCGGTCTTCGAGGCGCACCTTGCGGTCTTGATCCCAGAAGAACCTTGCGTCCGAGAGGCGAGCGCGCAGGACGCGCTCGTTGCCGGCAGCAATGGTCTTACCGCCATCCGGCGTGACGTTATTGGCGACGAACAAAAAACGCGGCGCCGGCGTCCCATCGGGGTTGAGGCAGGAGAAATATTTCTGGTGCGTGCGCATCGCCGTCGCCAGCA
The DNA here is from genome assembly GCA_038325015.1 of Polyangia bacterium. Classification (GTDB taxonomy): domain Bacteria; phylum Myxococcota_A; class Polyangia; order Palsa-1104; family Palsa-1104; genus JBBQIO01. The sequence continues at coordinate 1,109 of JBBQIO010000574.1, read as the reverse complement.
CCTCGGGCGGCAGGCCGTCGGGCAGCGGGCGGACGAAATCGGCGTCGATCGACCCCATCAGCACAACCGGAAACTCGACCAAACCCGTCACCTCGTCGAGCAGCGCTGGGTCGTTTTTGACCGTCAGCCCCTCGGCCTGGGCAAGCCGATCGAGCCCCTCGGCGATGATCTGCCGCCGGCGCGCGCAGTCGAGCACGACATGCGCCTGTTCCAGCTTGGCGCGGTAGTCGGCGGCGTTGTCGACCGAAATCTCGCCCGATGACAGGAACCGGTGCCCCCGCGTCGCCCGACCGACCGGCACCTCGCCGAGCGGCAATTTCAACATCGCGCCATCGAACAGGAAGATCACCGAATTGAGCGGCCGCACCCATCGCAGGCCGCTCGCCGGAAAGCGCATCGATTTCGGCCAGGGCAGCGCGGTCATCGCCGCGTGGATCAACTCGGGCAGCACCTCGGGGGTGTCGCGGCCCGGCCGCTTGATCACCGCGAAATGAAAGTCGCCGCGCACCTCGCATTGGTCGATCGACGCGAGGGCCGCCGACCGCAAAAATCCGGCGATGGCTTGTTCCGGCGCGCCGACTCGGGGGCCGCGCCGCTCCTCGCTGCGGTCGGGCTGGCGTGTTGGGATGCCGTCGGCGATTACCGTGAGCCGCCGCGGCGTCACATAGCCGGTAAGGGTCGCCGCCGGGATTTCCGCGGCGGCGAGCTTGTCGCGGATGAGGCCGGTCAGGTCGTCGATTGCCCTGCGCTGCATGCGCGCCGGGATTTCCTCGGACAGCAATTCGAGCAGCAGCTCGCCCATTTCAGCCGCCCGTCCCCGCCAGCCAAGCCTCACAACATGCCCGCGCCAAGGCCCGCACCCGGCCGATATAGGCGGCGCGCTCGGTGACGCTGATCGCCCCGCGCGCGTCGAGCAGATTGAACAAATGGCTCGATTTGAGGCACTGGTCGTAGGCGGGCAGCGCCAGCGCTTGGGCGATCAGCGCGTTGCACTCGTCCTCGGCGTCGGCAAAGTGCTGAACCAGCTTGGCGGTGTTGGCGAACTCGAAATTATAGGCTGAGAATTCGCGCTCGGCCCGCTTGAACACGTCGCCGTAGGTGATGCGGCC
>JBBQIO010000573.1:0-3368 GCA_038325015.1 Polyangia bacterium | reverse complement strand
ACCGTCACCAGCGCATAGGCGATGAGAATGAGCTTCCACGAGGCATAGAGCGCTTCGATGTGAACCTGGAATCCGATGAGCAAAAACACCACCGAGTTGAGGGCGAACGCGACGTAGTCCCAAAAAGACTGGACTGCGGCGCGGGTGGTCGCGCTCATCGTGTGCGGCATGACGTAATTGCCGCACCACATGCCGGCGGCGACGGTCGAAATCACGCCCGATCCGTGAACCGTTTCGGCGATCGAAAACGATCCATACGCCGCAATCATCGTCAGCGTAATTTCGATCATCGGATCGTCGACCCGCCGGATGATCGCCGAGGCCAACAGTCCGACCACCGAACCGACGACGATGCCTAGCCCGACCACGGCGACGAACTCGCCGAAGATGGCGGCCCCGCCGCGTGCCGAAAGGATGAGGGAGACCAAAACCACGGCGGTTCCGTCGTTGAGCAGGCTCTCGGACTCGACCAGAAGGGCCAAACGTTTAGGGGCGCCCAATGTGCGAAACAGCGCGACGACAGCGATCGGGTCGGTCGCCGCAATCAGAGCTCCGAAGATCAGCGCGTCTGAAAACGTGAAGCTCGGGGCCCCAGCAAAATGCGCCGCGGGTAAAAGGAAGAGGGCGGTGAGGAGCGCGGCGAGAGCGACGCCGGGGACAGCCAAGCCATTGATGGTGAGCTTGCTGCGCCAGAATTCACCGATGTCGACGTGCAGCGCGGCCTCGAACAAAAGCCCAGGCAAGAACACGGAGAACAGCAACGCCTTGGTCATTTGAGGCGGATGGAACGTGTGGGTCGTGCCCAACAAGAGTCCGGCCAACACCAAGGCGACGGTGTAGGGGATCTTGATAAAGCGCGCTACGAGCGCGACTGCGGTAGCCAACGCAAACAGGGTGATGAATGTGGATTCGAATCCCATGTGGCCGGCCGCAGGCGGAGCTCGGGATTAGAGCATCGGGACTTTGATTACGCCGCAGGCAATGCGCGAGCCGGCGTTTCCCGTCGGCTGCGTCGTGAAGTCGTCGACGCCGCCGTGGACCACGATCGAGTGGCCGACCACGTCCGTGGTTGCGCCATTGCCGCCCGCCGTCCATTTGTCGGTGGTCAAGGTGACCGAGCCGGTGCCGTCGGCTGCGACGGTCATGTTGCCGATGTCGCCGAGGTGAAAATGCGCGCCGCCCCACTGGCCGTGCTGGTCGGTGGTCGGGTTCCAGTGGCCGCCGGCCGAGTTTCCGTCGGCCGAGCTGCAGTCGCCGTTGATGTGCACGTGGACGGCGTGGATGCCGGGCGGCGCGTGCGCGACCGAGACTTTGACGGTCATTTTCTTGTCGGTGCCGATGGTGAAGGTCGCGGTGCCGGTGACCGTGCTGCCACTTTTGGCGGCCAGCACTGCAGTTGCGGCGGGCGCCGGCGCGGCTTTGGGACCTTTGGCCAGCGCCACGGGCGTCGCGGCGAGCGCGAGCGTTGCGGCGACGACGTAGCGGATTTTCCAGATGCTCATGCGAACAACCTCCATGGGTGACGAGTAAGATGAAGAGGGAAGGAGGGTAGACTGCGCCCGACTTTTTCTCCACGATTGCCACATGGCTCCCGACGATCCACGCCGCCGCCTGCAGCTCTTGAATGCCGCTCTGAGTGAGTCGCATCGCCGCCTGATCGCGTCGCTGCGCGCCGAGTATGAAGCGGGCGGCGGCCGAGTCGATGGGCCCTTGGCGCTGCTGCAGCTGGTGGAAAAAGATCCCCATTTTGCCTGGATTTCGCCGTTGACCCGCGCGCTGCTTGCGGTCGGCGATGCAGACCGGTCGCCGGACGCGCGTTCGGTCGAGGCGCTGCTCGAGGAGATCGACGCGCTGTTGACTCCCAGTGCACCGAACGATTTTGCAACGCGCTACACCGAGCGCCTGCAGACCGACTTCGATCTCCTCTCGGCGCACCGCGATCTGCGGGCCGTGCTCGGTCGTTAGTAAGTGCGGTAATTGAGCGATCGGAGTTGTGCAACGGGTGTCGAAAAAAAGCGTGATACGATAAGGCGTGTCCGATTCGCGCCTCGCAGCCGGGGACGGGAGCTAGGGTGGCGCTCTCCACATATGACGTCCTGTACCGCGAGCTGGCTCGCTATCTCGGTCCTCATACGGCGCGCAACGCGCTCAAGACGTTCGCTTCCAAGGCCGTCAACAAGAGCCCCGATGCGCTGACTCTGACCGACGTTCCGGTGATCATGCAGTCGCTGCGCCCCATGCTGCGGACGCTGATCGGCGCCGAACAGTGCGACGAGCTCCTGCAGCAGCTCAACTTCGAGCTCGGCCTATGAAGCGCTGGGCGTTGGCCGTGGTGCCGCTGGCGCTTACTGCGCTCTTCGCGCTTGTGCAGTCACACTGGACCGGTCCGCATCGCGTCTACTACATGCTGACCGTGCTCTCGACGGTGAAGCTACTGGCATCGGTTGGTTTTTTGCGCGCGCAGTCGCGCTTCCGCTTCGGCGAATACATGCACACGGCGTGGTTCTTACTGGCCACCCAGATGGCCATTCTGGCCGCAAAAGATCTGCTGTTCGGCAAGCTGGTCCAACTGCCGGGCCTGTCGCCTGAGCTGTGCGTCCATCTGCGTGCCACCTGCTCGATCATTGCCAACGCGATGTTCATCGTCGCCATGGTCCTGATGGCGCGGGTCTGGCGCGTCGCCGGCTTCGAGCTGCCGGGGTCCCGGGTCACGCGCGCGCTCGCCACGCTCGCCTGCATCCTGGTGTCGACGCTGGTGGTTGGCTATGGCGGCATCGAGAATCTGCGGCGCCTCGGGCATGGTGAGGGGGACGCGCTGGTCTCGCTCGCCTCCGACATCGGAGACGTGGTGTCGTTCTCGCTGATCGCGCCGCTGGTCTTCGTCGCGGTCGCGCTGCGCGGCGGGATCCTGGCCTGGCCGTGGGCGTTGATGGTCGCCAGCGAACTGGCCTGGATGGTGTTCGACCTGCTGTTCGCGCTCGACAATGCCCATCACCGCGCGCTGGTCTGGATGGGCGGTCCGATCACCGAAAACTTCCGCGTGCTCGCCTGCCTGCTGGCGTCTGCCTCGGGTCTGGCGCAAGCGCGGGCGGCGGTCCGTCGCAAGCCGCGCGGCGTCAACTCAGGGCTGCATGCGATCGACCGACCGGACACCAATCCCGGAGGCGGGCGCTGAGGGAGGCGCGCAAAACGCACCCGGCAAACACCGACCTGGTCGTGGTGCCGGTGGTCTTGGCGCTCCTCTTGCTTGGGCTCCAGACCCAGCTGAGCGCGGCGCACCGCGGGCTCTATCTTCTCGCCGCCGTGTCGCTCGCCAAGCTGGCGGCCAGCGTCGGAACCGGCGCGGCAACGCAGCGCTTTCGCTGGCG
>JBBQIO010000572.1:0-3376 GCA_038325015.1 Polyangia bacterium | reverse complement strand
CCATCGATGCGCTCGGCAACGGCCTGCCACAGCGTTTCGGGCACTGCGGTCTCGACCTGCCGTCGTCGTGCCATCCAGGCCCGCTCCTGACGCAGGTGCAAGAGCTCGTCTCGGCACACGGCGCAGCTCGCCAGATGCGCGTCGAGCTCGGCCGGTTGCTGGACGCCGGGCTCGGCACTCGGCGTCGCAGCGAGCCAAGCCTCGAGCTTCTCGAAATCACACGTGCTCATCACGACCTCCCCGATTCCACTTCCACGTAGCCACCCAGCGCCTGCCGCAGCGACAGCCGCGCGCGGTGAATCTCATTTTTTACAGTCGACAGCGGCCAGCCCATGATCGCGCCAATCTCCTGGTAGTCGAGCTCGTGATCGATGCGCAAGAGCAGCGCCGTGCGTCGATCCTCGCCGAGGGCGCCCAGGGCCTGGGCCAACAGCTGGTCGGCCTCGCGCTTGAGGAGCTGCCCCTCAGCAGAGAGCGCCTGGTCGACGCGCTCGTCCGTCTCATCGCCGCGCGTCAGCGGCCGCCGCTGGCGCGCGCGCAGCTCCTCTTGGGTGACGCGTCGGGCAATCCCGAATAGCCACGACAGCACTTTTTCACCGTCGCGCAGCGTGTGCAGCCGGGCGTGCGCCCGGACGAAGGTCTCCTGCAGCGCCTCGTCGGCGGCCACCGGATCGCGTAACAGGTCGCGCAAGAAGCGTCGCACCGGGGGCGCGTGTTCCTCGAACAGACGGCGAAACGCAGCCGGATCGCGGGCGTCGCTGCGCAGCCCGGCATCGGTCGGCTGACCACCTCGGGCGTCAGCGTCGGGCGGGTTCACGATCAAGCTCGGCAGCGTGGCGGTCGCTTGCATGGTCCCTCGGATGTGACCGCATCGGCTCTACGGTTTCAGTCTATTTGGCAGGTGCAGTGCATTGCCACAGCGACGCGTTCGCCTTATACCGAACAAATCTTTATCTTATCGGGGGACAGACCACATGAATCGCTCACTGAATCGCGCGGCCCTGGGATCGACGTTACTGATGGTGGCGCTGGCCGCCGGCTGTGCGCCGTCGCTGCAGGTGTACTCGCACCAGTCGCAGAGCTTCGGCCACTACGCCACCTTTGCACTGTCCACGACCGACACGGCGCCGCCGCGATTTCGCCGTGGCGTGCTCAAGGTCGAGGCCGCGACCGTCGTCGGCAACGACGTCAACGCGGTGCTCAGCGAGCGCGGTTATCACGCCGCGGCCAGCCCCGATCAGGCTGACCTAATCGTACGCTACGGCGTCGGCGAGCACGCCAAGGTGGAGGCCCCGAAGCAGAGTGACGATGCAACCGGCGCGTCGACGGAGACCGAAGAAAAAGACATGGACGCGCCGTTCAACTACACGGAGCAGACTCTGGTGGTCGACATCTTCGACGCCAAGACCTCGCGTCGCGTGTGGCACGGTGTGGCGCGCGAAATCCTGTCGCCGGACAAGGTCGACAGCGCAGCCATCGAGCACGCCGTACGCGCGATGATGGCGCAGTTTCCGACGTCCGCCCGGGTGACTGCAACTGCCCAGTAGCCTCGGTCAAAGAGCGCAGCACAGCTCGGCGACTACTGCTCGGCGGCGACCGGGTAGGTGTAGTTCGTGCCGTAGTTACTATCCCATTGGTCGCCGTTGCACTCGCTCGAATCGAGGAACCAAAGCGCTGCCGACGTGGCGTGCGTCGGCACATCAAACTCCAGCGGCACGCTCGCAATCTGCCCGGTGGCCAGATTGAGCGGCCCATCGATGCGTTCGGAAAGAAGCGCACCGCTCGGCTCAAATTGCACATACGCCGTAACCGCGTAGGTGGGTACTCCGTCGTGCGTGCAATAGAGGCCGGAGGGGATGCGCTCGATGTCGTAGTTGATGTCCAGCTTGCCGCTCTGCACCAGCGCGCCATAGCCGGAATTTTGCCAGCCGGTGGCGAACACCAGCGTGCGAATGCCGTGCGGCGGCGCCGCAGCACACGAGGCGTCCTGTTGGATCTGCCAGTTGTTCTCGGGCGTCAGCAGGTACGCCGCGCTCAGATCGGCGACGCGGTTGTGATCGAACACGCGCCCGCCGGCCGGGGTGCGCACGAACGGGATGAGGCGAACGACCGAGCCCTCTGGCGGGGCGCTGCCCGACGTCGGCGAGGTGAACGTGTCATGGTCGATGGCAAAGCTGTAGCGACGGTAGCCGAGGCCGGCGCCCCAGATCGCGGTGGCCGCTGCTTGCCGCCACTGGTTGTCGTGCGCGCTTTGATAGAGCACGCCCGGCTCGACCGCGGCCGCCTGGGCGCCCGCCGAAATATCGAAGGTGCCGTTGACGATCGCCCAGCAGATTCCGGTCGAGCAGTTGGACTGCGGACCGGCGCGCCCCTCGAGATTGACGTAGGCGGTGCGCAGCACCACGTCGCAAAAGGTGTCGGCTGAGTCGCCCTGGGCGGTGGTGATGCCGTCGGTGTGCGCGGCGGATCTTTTTTGAGCCGAGCAGCCGAGGCCCAAGCCGAGGAGGGCAACAAAAAGGGTTCGGTGCGCCATGCGCCGCCTTTGACCACATTCGAAACCGCGACGCAACTGTTCCCCCTTGTCTCCACTGGCGCCCCACGATAGCGTGCGGCGCCTTGAAGCTCTCCATCGTCATGCCCGTCTTCAACGAGGCCGCCACCGTCGCCACGGTGATCGAGCACGTCGACCGTCTCGACCTGCCAAAGGAGCTGATCGTCATCGATGACGGCTCGAGCGACGGCACCGCCGATGTGCTGCGCCAGTTCGTCGGACGTCCGGGCATCACGATTCACGTCAGCCCGGTCAACCTGGGCAAGGGCGCGTCGTTGCGCATCGGCTTCAAGTACGCCACCGGTGACATCATCACCGTCCAGGACGCCGACCTGGAGCTCGATCCGAGCGAGTTCAAGCGGCTCATCGTGCCCATTACAGAAGGGCGCGCGGACGTGGTCTATGGGTCGCGCTTCTTGGATCGAAAGCGCCGCGGCGCTCTGACGTTCTATGCCGCCAACCGGGCGCTCTCGACGCTGACCAGCGTTCTTTATGGCGCGCGCATCACCGATGTCGAGACCTGTTACAAGCTGTTTCGTAAAGACGTGCTGGCGTCGCTGACCCTCCGCGCGTCGCGCTTCGAAATCGAGCCCGAGCTGACGGCCCAGGTGCTCAAGCACGGCTTTCGTCTGATTGAGCTGCCGGTGACTTACGCGCCGCGCACCGCCGCGCAGGGTAAAAAGCTGTCGTGGCGCGACGGCTTCGCTGCCGTCGCCATGCTGGTCAACCAGCGCTTTTCGTCCAAGTAGCCGTCAGTCTCCGCTTCTGGTGGTGGTAATTACCGGGCTCTTTGGTCGCGGCGGAAAGGCCAAGGTGCGTATTTTT
>JBBQIO010000571.1:0-3377 GCA_038325015.1 Polyangia bacterium | reverse complement strand
CGCGGGAGGGACCCGACGGAGGAGCGCAGCCCCGTCTGCGGGGCGAGAACCGGACGGCGGGAGGGCGCCACGCGTGACAGGACCCGTGGCCCGTAAATCGTCGCGTAGCCGTTCTGCAAGCTCGAGACGAGCGCGTGAAATGTGCGGGCCGTGACCGAACGCTGACAATCAAGGGTCACAGTAGGAGACGTGGACCTAAAACCAATCTCCTACTACTCGCACGCACTAAAACCCGCGTTGCCGGCTAAAGCCTTTACGCCGGTGCCATCGCGGCTGGCCTGGCTGGCGCTCCATGTCGGCCTGGTCGCGGCCGGGACGGCAGCGATTGCGCTCCATCTGGGCGGCACGCTGGGCGCTTGGGCCGCCGTGCTCGTTATTGGCCACAGCTTCGGCGGGATGGCGTTTGTCGGCCATGAAATGCTGCATGGCGCCGTGATCCGCTCGTCGCGCTGGCGCAACGCGCTCGGCTGGCTGTGCTTCTTGCCCTTCACGCTGTCGCCGCGCGTGTGGGTCGCTTGGCACAACCGTGTGCACCACGGCCACACCATGCAGACCGGCGTCGACCCCGATGCCTATCCGACGTTGGAGCAGTTTCAGCACAGTCGCGTCACGCGCGTCACCGATTTCGTTTCCCTGGCGCGCGGGCGCGTGGCCGGCTTCATCACGCTCCTTCTCGGCTTCACCGGACAGTCGATGCAGATCATGTGGCGGCTGGCCCGCCAGCGCGACGAAGGCTATTTGACCAAAGCACAGCACAACGCGGCCATCGCCGAGCAGCTCGCCGGCGTGGCGGTATGGGCGACGCTGGGCATCGTGCTTGGATTCCATGTTTTTCTGTTTGCGTTCTTGATCCCACTGGCGCTCGGCAACGCGGTGGTCATGGCGTACATCGTGACCAACCACAACCTGAGCCCGCTGACCGACGTCAACGACCCGCTACTGAACTCGTTGACCGTCACTGCACCGCGCATCTTCGAGCGGCTGCACCTGAATTTCGGGCTGCACGTCGAGCATCACATCTTCCCGGCGATGTCGTCGGCGTATGCGCCGCTGGTGCGCGACGCGATCTTGGAGCGCTGGCCGGAGCGCTATCAATCGATGCCCATCGCCCGTGCACTGTGGCTCCTGTGGTCGACGCCGCGCGTGTACAAAGACGCGACCACGCTCGTCGAGCCCTATCGCGGCCGGCAATATTCGACGCTCCTGCCGTCGCCGCGGACCTTAATCCCAGAGCTCAGTTAATCCCTCAGATGTAAATGCTCAGTAGGCTGACCGCGAGTGCAATCGCTGCGGGCAGGGCTTGCACGAACCAGATGCTGCGCTTGGCGGTGAAGCCGCCGTAGATTCCCGCGACCACAACGCAGCCCAAGAAGAAATGGCGCAGCGACAGCATCATCACTGGAGGAGCGAATAGGCTCCACAGCAGACCGGCCGCCAAAAAACCGTTGTACAGCCCCTGATTCTTGGCCAACGGTGCGCTGGCTTCGGCAAACTCCGAAGTCAACCCGAACGCGCGTCGCCCGTAGGCCGTGTTCCACAGAAACATTTCGAGCACGAGAATATAGATGTGCTCGACGGCTACCAACCCGGCGAGAATCTGCGCGGCGATGTGCACTGGATAGATCCTCGGCGCGCTATTGCGGTGCGCAGGTGTGATTGGCCGGGCACGTCCCGCGGACGAGGACGAACCCGAAGGTGCCGAAGTTGACGCAGTTGCTGAAGCAGTGCCCCGAGTAGCTGAAGAAGAGCGCCGTCGTCGCGGTGCAGGTCAGCGCCGTCCCTCCGGGGAGCTGCTCGTTGGGGACACAGTAGTTGCCCGGGGCACACGAATTTTGCTTGAGGTTGGACGCGTTCGCGCCGACCGGCTCGGCCGGCAAGCAGCGCCCCTCCGCGTTGCCGTTGTAGACGCAGCAGCCGGGAAATTCATAGGCCCCCTGATGGGGCGTGTCGCAGCTCGATAGATTGCAGGCGCCAGTGTTGGTGCCGTCGAACGGATTGTAGCAAGGGGCGCACGCGGTCCCGGTGGCGCACAGATCGCTGAACAGCTGCGAGGCGCTCACCTCGCTGCCGATCTGCGGCAAGCAGGTCGAAAGACAGCGCCCCTCGATGGCCGATTGTCCGAACACATTGCAGCGCGGCGGCACAAAATTTCCGCCGGTCTGCAGGATCGGGTCCGGCGTGCAGTAGCCGGGGCCACTGGTGCTGTTGCAGGTACCCAGTTGCGACGCGTCGCTGCCCGGCACGAAGGCCGTCGGCACGCAGTGTGCGCCGCTGCAACACGCCGGTCCGAGCTGCGTCGGGTCGATGACTGGCGGATCACGGACGATGTCGTACGGACACATGAGCTGTACCGGCGCGTTCATTGGCTTGTCGCACGTCGACAATGAACAGGCACCGGTCGGTGTGCGAAAGTCGGTCGCCGTCGGGTTGAAGCACGGGGCACACACCGAGTTGGTGTCACCGGGGAAGGCGACGCACGCCGGCAGCACCGCCGATTCGGCTTTGATCGGCGGCAGACATTTGGACAGGCAGCGCCCTTCGACGCCGGCGATCGAATTGCACGTCTTGGGAACGAAGTGGCCGCCGGTGGTGATGATCTGATCCGGCGCGCAGTAGCCCTGCCCATTGTTGCACGGTGCGAGCAGAGCGGCCTCGGCCGCAGGAACCAGCGTCTTGGGCAAGCAGTGTGAGCCGGCACAACCGCCCCCGTCGCAGGGCGGCAGAACGTTGACGTTGAGCACCGGGTTGCCCTGCCACGGGCAGCTCAAGATCGTCGGCGGCAGGGCCGCGATGTCGCAGCCGAGCGAGCAGGCTCCCGTCGGAGCCGTCGGGTCCGCCGCGGTCGGGTTGTAGCACGGCGCGCAGACCTCACCCGCACCACATCCGAGCGTCGGCAAAAGCGCCGCTTGGTTTTGGATCGCCGGCAGGCAGGTCGAAAGGCAGCGCCCATCGGCGCCGGCGATCGACAGGCAGTGCTTCGGGTTGAAATTGTTGTCGCTCGTGATGATCGGGTCGGGCGTGCAGAAGCCGCCGCTGGGGCAGGCCGCCAAGAGCTGCTGCTGACCAGGCGGAACCAGCGCCGCCGGTAGGCAGTGCGCGTTCATGCAGGTGTTCGACGCGCAGCTGGTCAGCGTCGAGACATCGATCAATGGCGTGCCGGTGTAAGGGCACTTGATCTCGCTCGGGATCGCCTGGGTAGGCGCGTCGCAGCTCAGGGAGCAGGCCCCGGTGGCGGGGATCGGCTTCTCTTTCGAGGTGATGTCGTAGCACGGCGCGCAGCGCTCGTCGGCCGCGCACCGGTCCCGCGGCAGCAGCGCCGCATCGTTGGCCACCGACGGCAAACAGGTCGATAGGCAGCGCCCTTCGATGCCGCCGAT
>JBBQIO010000570.1:0-3381 GCA_038325015.1 Polyangia bacterium | reverse complement strand
CCTGCTGAAGCGCATGCCCCCGGAAGCATTTTCCGACGGCAGCTTCTCTATGCCCAAGGATTACTGGCAGGAGTGGCTCAAATGGACCGGCGACTCTGGCATGTGGAACGGCAATATCAACAACAACACGAACAACGCCGTTGACAGCGGCCAGCCACAAACCGCTAACGCTCATTAAATGGCCGTCGACCCGATCATCCTCGCCCTTGAAGAGCAATTCCGCTGCTACCAGCGTCTGGCGAAGCTGGCCGACCTGCAGCACGAGCACGTGCAGCAGAACCAGACCGAATCGCTGCTCGATGTGTTGACGCGGCGCCAGACCGTGCTTCAGGACGTCGCGCGGCTGGAGCAGACGATCGCCCCCGTGAAGCAGCGCTGGTCCGACTACGCCGCGCAGCTCGATGCGCCGGCGCGCACCAAGGCCGAGGAACTTCTAGCCGGCACGCGTCAACTTCTGGAGCGCATTACCGCCGCCGACCGCGATGACGTCATGGTGCTACAGCACCGCAAGCTCAACCTCGGCAAGCAGATCAACCAGACGTCCACCGCACGGCAAGTCAATCGCACCTATGCCAACGCCGCGTACGGCACGCAGGGGCCGCGGATGGATGTGAAGCAATGAGCACCGCAGTTCCATCCTCGCTCGCCGACCAGCACCAGCGCATTGAAGAGCTGGGTCGCATCATCCTCGCGTACAGCGAGGTGACCGAGAAGCTGCAACACGCGCACGAACAGCTCACGGATACGGTGGTGTCGTTGCGAGCGGAGTTGTCGGAGAAGAGCCGTCTCCTCGAGCGAAAAAACCGTCTCGCCGCCCTCGGCGAGATGGCCGCAGGCATGGCTCACGAGATTCGCAACCCGCTCGGCGGCATTCAGCTCTATGCATCGATCCTGGCCAAAGACCTGGTCGATCAGCCGGCGTCGCTGGAGCTCGTGAAGAAAATCTCGCTCGGTGTGAAGCGCCTCGAAGCGCTGGTCAGCCAGGTCCTGCAATTCACCCGCGAGATCCGCGTAAACCCGTGCGAGGCCGACCTCGCCGCCATCGTCGACACCGCCATCGAGCTGGCCGCGCCGAAGATCGTCCGGCACAACGTGACGGTCACCGTCACGGGCGATCGCCCGCTCATCGTGAACGTCGACGAGCATCTGCTCGGCCAGGCGATCCTGAACATTGTGCTCAACGCCGCCGAGGCGATGGAATGCGGCGGATCGCTGTCGGTGAACTACGCCCCGCCCACCCCCGAAAATGGCGCGCGGCAGTTCCGCCTCTCCATGCGCGACACCGGCCCCGGCATCGCACCGGCGACGCTCGAGCGTATCTTTAACCCGTTCTTCACCACGAAGGACACTGGCACCGGCCTTGGCTTATCGATCGTACATCGCGTCATCGATGCCCACGACGGCACCATCACCGTGACCAACGCTCCATCGGGCGGCGCCTGCTTCGACATTCGCATGTGAACCGGACTTGGGAAAGGGACCGACATGGCCAAGCTTCTCATCGTCGATGACCAGGAAATGATGCGCGACTCGCTCGCCGCGACGCTGGCGCGCGAGGGCCACGAGGTGGTCGCCGCCGGGGATGGTACGCTCGCGCTCCAGCGCCTCACCGCCGCTCGATTCGATCTGCTTATCTCAGACCTGAAGATGCCAAAAATGACGGGCATCGAGCTGCTTGCCGAAGCCAAAAAGGTGCGCCCGGAGATGCCGGTCGTGCTGATGACGGCCTTTGCCACTGTGCAGACGGCCGTCGAGGCGATGAAGCTGGGCGCTTACGACTACATTCAAAAGCCCTTCGACGGCGACGAGATTAAGCTGCTGATCGACCGCACGTTGGAGCACAGCCGGCTCGTGCGCGAGAACCAGGCGCTCCGGCACATGGTTGAAGCGAACGGCCCCCGCCCCCTGGTTGGCAGCGGCCCCGTCATGCAGGAGATCAAGAAAAAGGTCGACCTCGTCGCCAAGTCCAGTGCCACCGTGCTGATCAACGGCGAATCCGGCACCGGCAAGGAACTGGTCGCCCGCGCGATTCACTACGCCTCCGACCGCAAAGAGCGCCCGATGCTCGCCGTCAATTGCGCCGCCTTGTCCGAAAACCTTCTGGAGTCCGAATTATTCGGCCACGAGCGCGGTGCATTTACCGGAGCCGACAAGCTGCGCCGCGGGCGATTTGAGCTGGCCGACGGCGGGACCATCCTGCTCGATGAGATCAGCGAAATCGCCCCGGCGCTACAGGCCAAGCTGTTGCGAGTATTGCAGGAGAGCAGTTTTGAGCGCGTCGGCAGCAGCGTCACGCAGCAAGTCGACGTGCGCGTCGTCGCCACGACCAACCGCGACCTGGGCAAGGAGGTCCGCGAGGGCCGCTTCCGCCAGGACCTGTTCTATCGCCTGAACGTCATCCCGATCGAGCTGCCGCCGCTGCGCCAGCGCGCCGAGGACGTCCCCGAGCTCTGCCGCCACTTCCTGCACGGCATCGCCAAGCGCGAGAGCAGCACGTTCCGGCACATCGAACCCGAAGCGATCCGCCTCCTGCAAAAGTACGCGTGGCCCGGCAACGTCCGCGAGCTGCAGAATATCATCGAGCGAGCGACCATTCTCGAAAGCGAGGCGGGTCTCGTTCGAGCGTCGACCATCGAGCCCTGGCTGAACATGGCCAACGAGCCGTCGCTGGGCAGCAGCGAAGCCCTCACGGGTCGGCCTCTCGCTGACATTGAAAAGCAGGTGATCCTCACCACGCTCGAGCGATTCAAGGGTCACCGCATCAAGACGGCCGGCGCCCTGGGCATCGGCGTCCGCACGCTGGGCATGAAGCTCAAGAAGTGGCGCGAGGAAGAATCGCTCGCCGGCGCGGAGGCATAATCCGCGCCCGAGGCGCAAAAGTTGCGCGATGGGCGAATCCCTGCGCACCGGATCGCGGTTTAATGGTGCGGCCGTCAAATGGCACGCAGTTTGACCTGAAGTAGCTTTCCATGTTCATGAATCGCCTGATGAACCAGACCAACGCGCCGCTGCTCGAGCGAGTTCTCGAGTTCACCGCCGCGCGTCATCAGCTCATTGCCGACAACATGGCCAACGTCGACACGCCCGGCTATCGCCAGAAGGATCTGGATGCTGACGGGTTCTATTCTCAGTTGCAGCGGCGCGTCGCCGACCGACGCGATGCCACCCCGGGCGAAGTCGGTTTCGACGATCTGGCCGCCGACCCGAGCCGGCCCAACGGCGGCATCCTCTTTCACGACGGCAACAATCGCTCCATGGAAAAGCTGGCCAGCTCCCTCGCCAAGAACGCGATGCTCCACAACATGATCATCGAGCTGCTCCGCAAGCAGTTCCAGCAAATGGACATGGCCCTGAAAGACAAGGTAACCTAGGAGAGGATTC
>JBBQIO010000569.1:0-3382 GCA_038325015.1 Polyangia bacterium | reverse complement strand
CGTTCGAAGAGTCGCTGACCACCTTGAAGATGGCCTATCAGCCCATCGTCCGCACCGCGACGCGGGAGATCTACGCCTACGAGGCGCTCGTCCGCCCGGCGGGCCCGCGCCTGAAATCGCCGCCCATGCTGTTCGACGCGGCCGTGCAGCTCAACCGGGTTGCCGCGCTGGGTCGGGTCATTCGCAACATCGTCGCCGAGCAAGCGGCCAAAGAGTCGGGACCGCCGCTGTTCGTCAACCTGCATCCGTTCGAGCTGCTCGACGATCAGCTCTACGACCCAGCAGCTCCGCTGTCGCGTGTCGCCAAGCGCATCGTCCTCGAGATCACCGAACGTGCGGCGCTCGAAGAGCTCGACGACGTGCCCAAGCGAATGGGCGCGCTGCGGCGGCTCGGCTATCGCATCGCGCTCGACGATCTTGGCGCGGGCTACGCCGGTCTGTCGAGCGTCGCGCAGCTCGATCCCGAGGTCGTCAAGCTCGACATGTCGCTGGTGCGCGGCGTCAACAGTGACACCACGCGCCAGGCGATGGTCCGTGCGATGATGCAGCTCTTCTCCACACTCGGGCGGGCGGTGATCGCCGAAGGCGTCGAAACCGTCGAGGAGCTACGCACGTTGATCGAGCTCGGCTGCGAGCTGTTCCAGGGGTACCTCTTTGCTCGACCGGCGCCGACCTTCACGCAGCCATCGTGGCCGTCGTTGGTATCGCTCGCGTCGACCGCGTAGTCGGGCCATGGAGGCCGAGGTCGTGGGTCCCCCTGCTCAGACGCCGCGACCGCGGGTGATGGTCATCGACGACGAGCCGCGCATCGGCCGCGTTCTCGAAAGGGTGCTCCGTCGTGAATTCGACGGGGCAGTCGACGTGCACACGTTCGAGCGTGCCAAACCGGCGCTCGATCTGCTACTTGGCGACGGCGAGCACGCATCGCTTCCCTTCGACGTCATTTTTTGCGACCTGATGATGCCGGAAATGAACGGCATCGAATTCCACGCCGAGCTCGTGCTGCGCGCGCCGACGCTGGTTTCGAGGGTCGTCTTTCTGACCGGCGCCGGGCTGGTCACGCCGCTCGCCGAGTTGGTCGATCAGTGGGCCAACGAATGGCTGCCCAAGCCCCTCGACCTGACTCGGCTGCGCGCCATCGTACGGGAGCGCATCAGCTACCGACTCGTACAGCCCTGACGCACGCGCGAATCCCGTAGCTCAGGTTGAGCCTGTCCGGTTTAATCGATCGGCCGAAGCTCGACGGCATCGACCCGCCCGCCCTTGTCGACGAACGATCCCAGGTGCCGCAGATTCGCGCCGAATCAGATCCCCTATGGACCGACGCCGATGCTCGCCCAACCGTCGTGTATGATGACCTCATGAAATTTTGGGCCTTGGTAGTTGCTTTCGTCACGATGAGCTCGCTCGCAGTGGCAAAAGAGGATGTGTCCGCCGCTCGCGAGCACTACAAGAACGGCACCAAGCTCTTCGATCTGGGAAAATATCTCGACGCTGCCGCCGAGTACGAAGCCGCCTACGAGGCCAAGGACGATCCTTCGTTGCTGTTCAACATTGCTCAGTCTTACCGTGTCGGAGGAAACAAAGAGGCAGCGCTGCGCTCCTATAAATCCTTTCTTCGGCGCTCGCCCGAGGCGGGCAACCGGGTAGCAGTGGAGGGACGCATCGGAGAGCTGCAAAGGGCCATCGATCAAGATCAGAAGGCCAAAGAAGGTCAGCCCGAGGGTACCGTGCGTCCGCCGACTCTACAGCAGCCAAAGGGCGAGGAGACGGTCACGGCGGTGACCGAGCCGCCTCCGGTAAGAGAGCCCGAGAAGGTACCCGTCTACAAAAAGTGGTGGTTGTGGACCGCGGTGGCGGCGGTGGTGGTGGTTGGGGTTGGGGTCGGTGTCGGCGTGGGTGTGGCGACAGCGCCGAAGAGCTTCGACCCGACAGTCAAAGAAATCGGCCCTTCGCTCAAGACGCTGGTGCAGTGGTGAGGCGCCTAATTTTCACGTCGCTTTTTTTGGCGGGTTGCGGTGGCGGCTTCGACAACGGCTTCGCCGTGGGGCTTCGTCTTCACGCAAGCTCGGATGTCGCGGCTCGCACGGCCACCTTTCACTTCGACGTGACCGGCGCCGACAGTTATTCAACAGAGGTCATAGCATCTGCGGGCTTCATCGGTGGCAGTGTGGAGCGCGTGCTCTACCGGCCGGGGGCGCGCAGCGGCTCGCTCGACTTCACCGTCGAGGCGCGCGATTCCTCGCAGCAGCAGATCGCCATCGGCGAGGCTCCCTCGGTCAAGCTGTCGTCCGGTAAGACCGTGACCGTCGACGTCACGCTGATGAGCGCCATTGCCGCTCAAGATCTATTGGGCGTCGACCTATTCGGCGTGGACCTGAAAAATGCCCCAACGGTGGATATGGCGTTTCCGCCCGGCACCGACCTAGCCGGCGTCGACTTCGCCTTGCCGCCGCCGGTCGATCTGTCGCGCGCCGACATGACGCCGGTGTGCACCAGCGCCAACAATAGCTGCTCCAACGCCAACACGTTGCAAACCTGCCTGCCCGATGGCAGCGGCTTCACCATGACCACCTGCGCGCTCGGTTGCGGCGGTTCGCCCGGCCCCCATTGCAAACAGATGGTGCCCTCGGGGAGCGGCGTGGTGGTCGCCGACCTGGACCCACAAGGCCTGAGCGATGTCGCCATCATCGTCAACAACACGTCCCTGAACAGCGACACCGGCGCCATCAGCGGAGTGCGTGCCGCCAACGCCAACCCCGACACGCGCGAGGTCATCAGCGGCATCGCCTTCCATCAAGTCACGATTCCCGGCGTCATTCCGGCGGCCAAGATCGGCATCTTCAGCTTCAAATCGCTCAGTGTCGGCGATGGCAAGACCTTCTTGGTTGGCGGGACGAACGCGCTCGCCCTGGTGGCGGCGGGCGATTTGACCGTGCTCGGCACTGTGGACGCGACCAGCTCGTGCAACAGCAACGTAGCCGGCCCCGGTGGCGGCAAAGGCGGGTCGGTCGCCGGCCTGGCGGTGGGACCGGGACGAGGAACCGCCGGGGCCAGCAACGCCAGCGACGCGACGTCGGGCGGCGGCGGCGGAGCCTTTGGCGGTGCCGGCGGGAACACCTTTCAAGTCGGAGTCGGGCAAAAGACGCACGGCGGCTCGCCCTATCCCACCCCAATCACGGCGGCCAACCCCACGCTGATCCCGTTTTTCGGCGGTTCAGGCGGCGGTCGCGGCGGCGACGGAAACTCGTCGGCGGGCTCACCCGGCGGAGTGGGAGGCGGCGGCGGCGCGGCGATACATCTCCTCGCTGGCGGCACACTCACCCTGGGCACCGGCTCTAGTCGCGGCGGGATCAACGTCGGTGGTTGCGGTGGCGGCGGC
>JBBQIO010000568.1:0-3388 GCA_038325015.1 Polyangia bacterium | reverse complement strand
GATTGCGCGCCAAGCTACAACCGCGAGTAGTCGAGCACCGCGGTCCAGATGTTGGTCGCGTCGAGTATCCCGTAAATCCAGTTTTCGTCGAGCGTCAGGTCGCCGGCGTACCAGCTCAAGAGGATGTGCTGGTCATCGATGGTCGCCATGCCTGCGTACGACGTATCGCCCGCCGACGGCAGCTCGCCCCATTCTTTGATCGCCGGAACCGCGCCGGGCGAAAAGCCAGTCAGCTCGAACAGCGCCGTCCGCTTGCGCAGATCGTGACCGAGGTGCTTGCGCGCCACGACAAACAGCCGCTCGTGCCACAAAAAAGCCAGCGGCCCATCGAGACGCTGACCGTCGATGGCGCCCGGACAGGTGAAGCTCGAGTAGGGCGGCTCGGCCCAGCAGATGTGGGTATGCAGATTGGTTGTTCCGCCCAGAAGGTCGACGGTAGCACCGTCGGTCCGCACGATCGCCAGGAGCGCGCCCGAGGGCATGAAGACGAGCTCGGTTTCGAGCGGCGCGTCGGCCGCCACGGTGTAGATGTCGGCCCCTTGGCTGAACGTCGCGCCGTCGGTCGACGTGAACAAGGACACGCTGGAGTCGCCGTCGTGATAGGCCGCGCTGTAGTAGACGCCGGCGAGCTCCTGGATGCGCCACAAGCTCCATTGGGTCGGAGCTAGCGCGTTGGGCAAATCGGTCCAGTGAACACCGTCGGTGGTCGTCTTGCCGATGGCGATCGTCTCGACGTCGCTGTCGCGCGGCGACGTGACCGGCAACCGGGTCAGCGCCTTGAGATAGAGCGCGTCGCCGACCTGGTAAAAGTGCGGGTCGCGGAGGTCGCGTCCAATCGACGCCGGCAGCGTTGCCGTCGCGGTGAAGTGCTTGCCGCGATCGTCCGAGCGGTAGATGTGGAGCGCGCTGTTGTCGCCGAGAATCTGGCTCTCGGCGGTGCGATGCACCATCCAGGTGCTGCCGTGCCACACGGTGAGGTCGGTGTTTTCGTTGTGCTGGCAAATGCCGGTGCGGCAGTCGGTGTTGTCGACGCCGACGCCGGTGACGAAAATATGCGCTGACTGCAGCCAATCCGGCGTGGGCACCGCGCTGCCCGTGCCGCTCCCGCCACACCCGACGTAGGACAAGGCCACGACCGCCAACGGCAAAAATCGCATGGCGGGATTGTAACCCCAACGAGGGGCGTGCTAGGCGAAGCTCATGCGCTCTTCACTATTGTTGGTCCTGAGCCTGGTTGCCGCCTGCTCCGCGACATCGCCGTCTCGTTCGTCGGATCTCGGTCTGGGCGGCAAATTCGACTTCGCTGGGGTCGATCAATTCGTCGATGTCCCGCCGATTCCCGATGGCGCGGTGGCCCCGACGAACCCACCGCCTCCGGTCACCTCCGATGGCGGCCTGATCGGCATGCGGCCCTACAACTTCAAAGTACCGGTGGGCTACAACAAGACCCGTCCGACGCCGCTGGTCATCCTGTTCCACGGCTACGGTGCGACCGGCGCGACGCAGGACCTCTATTTTCAGCTCGGCGCGCTGGCCGACGTTAAAACGTTCCTCTACGCCTATCCCGACGGCACGCTCGACCCGACCGGCCAGCACTTCTGGAACGCCACCGACGCGTGTTGCGACTTTTACAACAACCCGGTCAACGACGTGGCCTACGCCAACGCGATCATCGACGACGTCGAGAAGAAGTACAACGTCGACGCCCAGCGCATCTACATCGTCGGCCACTCCAACGGCGGGTTCATGTCGCATCGGCTGGCGTGCGAGGCGCCGCGCGTCGCCGCCATCGTGAGCCTGGCTGGCGCCGAGTGGCTCGACGCCACGAAATGCAAACCGCACGGGCCAGTCTCGGTGCTCGAAGTGCACGGCGACGTCGATACCGTCGTGCTCTATCCCGGTGGCACGTTCGTCACCGGCGGAACCTATCCATCGGCGCGCACGACGGTCGCCGATTGGGCCAAGCTCAACGGCTGTAAGGGCGCCCTCATCGACGACGGCACGCGTCTGAACATCGATCATCTGATCCCGGGCAGCGAGACCATCGTCGAGCACTACGCCGGCTGCAAGACCGGCGGCGACGTGCAGCTGTGGACGATTCAGGGCGGCAGCCACCTGCCCGTCTTGGGGAGCAACTGGGCGCCGACGATCTACGGATTTTTAGAAGAGCACCCCAAGCCGTAACCAAGCCGCCGATCTTTCCGTGGTCGCTCCGACTTCTGACTTCCGACTCCGAGAGATCGAACGGATGTTAGGGCTTGATCAGCCAACCCATGTTCGGCTTCCGCTCGAACTCGTGCGTCGCTTCGATGAAGCGGACGGTGCCCGATGTACTGCGCATGACCACCGAATGCGTCGTCGCACCGCCGCCGAAGAAGTGCGCGCCCTTCAAAAAGGCGCCGTCCGTCACTCCGGTCGCCGCGAACATGACGTTGCCCTGTGCGAGCTCGTCGACCCGATAGATCTTGTCGTGGTCGCTGATGCCCATCTTCTCCGCCCGCCGCCGCTCGTCGTCGTTGCGGTAGCGCAACCTGCCCTGCATCTCGCCGCCAACGCAGCGTAGCGCTGCCGCCGCGAGCACGCCCTCGGGAGCGCCCCCGGTTCCGAACAGAATGTCGACGCCCGCCTCGGGCTTGCACGTCGCGATGGCCGCCGAGACATCGCCGTCGGTGATCAGGCGAATGCGCGCGCCCGACTTGCGCACCTCTTCGATCAGCGTCTGATGGCGCGGCCGCTCCAGGATGATGGCCGTCAGGTCGCTGACTTTGGCGTGCTTGGCTTCGGCCAGCGCGCTCAGGTTCCAGGTTGCCGACTTGGTCAAGTCGATGACGCCGCGTCCCGCTGGCCCGACTGCGATCTTTTCCATGTAGGTATCGGGCGCGTTCAAAAAGTGGCCGTCGTCGGCCACGGCGATGACAGCGATCGCGTCGGGCGCGCCGGTCGCGCACAGGTTGGTGCCTTCGAGCGGGTCGACCGCGATGTCCACCTTGGGCGCCTTGTCGCCGTCGGCCCAGCCGGCACCGACGGTCTCCCCGATGAACAGCATCGGCGCTTCGTCGCGCTCGCCCTCGCCGATGACCACCGTGCCGCGAATGTAGACGTCATCGAACGCGCGGCGCATGGCGTCGACGGCGGCCTGATCGGCACCGTGCGCATCGCCTCGCCCCATCCAACGCGCACACGACAGCGCGGCCGTTTCGGTCACGCGCACCAGCTCCAGCGCCAGGTTTCGATCCATCGACATGTCTCCTTAGGCTCTAAGTTGGCGGAAAAAGTGCCATCAGCTCATCGGGCAGACGACGCACCCGCCCGCTTCGATCGAGGCACGCGTGAATCGTGTGGCCCTCGCACAAGAGCAACCCACTCTGTGCATTGTGAATGCGATAAA
>JBBQIO010000567.1:0-3396 GCA_038325015.1 Polyangia bacterium | reverse complement strand
GATGCACATCGAGTGGACCAGCGTCGCTGCGGACGACGGGGACAGCGACGGGGACGGCGACAGTGGGCGGCGCTTCGAAAGAGTCGGCGCGGTGTGGCAAGCGCTGTGCAGTGAGGCACGACCGTCCTATTTTCTGTCGTGGAGCTGGATCGAGACCTGGCTGCTCTCTTTGCCCGACGCGCGGCTGCGCGCGTTGCGGCTCGGCGTCCTGTGGCAAAGCGGCGTCCCGATCGGCGGTTTTTTTCTCGGCGGTGCGCGGCGGCGGCGCCATGGGATCGTCGTGTCCAATGAGCTGCACGCCAACGAAGTCGGCGACCCGGTCATCGACGATACGTGCATCGAGTTCAATTCGTTTCTCTTGGGCCCGACGGCGCCGCGCTTTTCGTTGCAGTCGGTGCTGCGCGCGCTTCCCGCACCCTGGGACGAGCTGCAGCTGTCGGCGCTCGATGCGGAGCGCTTTCCCGGCAACGCGCTCGACGACGCCGGATGGCCCTACCGCGTGGAAATCCGCCATCGCGCGCCGGCGCATTTCGTCGATCTCGATCGCGTGCGCAAAGCCGGCGACTACCTTGCCCTGCTCAGCGGCAACACGCGCTCGCAGATTCGCCGGACCTACCGTGCCTACCAGACCGACGGGGCGATCCACTGCGAGGTGGGCACGGATCTGGAAAGCTGCCTGACGATCTACGGAGAGCTGGTCGCGCTGCATCAGAGTCACTGGCAAGGGCGCGGTCGCGCGGGCGCGTTCGCGACCGACTATTTCCGCAGTTTCCACGACGCGCTCATTCGCCGCCGCTGGAGCAGCGGCGAGATTCAGCTGCTACGGGTGCGCGCCGGTGAACGGGTCATCGGCTGTGTCTACAACTTCATCCACGACGGCACGGTCTATCAATATCAGACCGGGATGTCCTATGACGCCGAGCAGCAGCGCGACCGACGCCCCGGCTTTTTGTGCAACGTCGAAGCGATCAAGCTCAACGCGGCATCGCTGCAACGGTCGCGGTACGACTTTCTCGGCGGCGCCCAGCGCTACAAACGGCAGATGTCCACTGGGCGGCGTGAGCTGATCTGGGCGCGCGTGCAAAAGCCGCGACTGCGCTTTGTCATCGAGCGCGGTGCCAAGCGGCTGCGCGACAAGTGGCGCAAGCGACGCAGCGTCACGCGCGCGCCCGAGGATGTCGGCTCCGAGTCGGAGTAGCAAAAAGGTCTACAACAGCAGCAGCGAGTCGCCGAACTCGTGGGCGAGATAGCTATTTTGCTCGGCGTGCAGGACAACGCGGTCGAGAAGCGCGCGCGGCAAGAAGGCCTCGAGCAGCTCGAAGTGGCTGGTGCCGGGCTCGTGCATTCCGGTCAACAGTCCGTCAACGACGCGCGGGCGGTGGGCAAGGCCCAGGCGGAGCGTAGTTTCGCCGGCGGCAGCGATCACGACCGGTCCACCCGCCGTCGCCACTACCGCCGACTCGAGAGCACGCACCACCGAGGTCCCCACCGCGATCACCCGCCCGCCTCGTGCGCGCGCTTCATGGACGGCTCTGGCTGTCTCTTCGGGCACCTCATAGCGCTCCCCGAGCGGCAGCTGCGCGTCGAGCTGCGCGTCGCCGGTGGAGGACAACCCCGCCGCGTGCGTGACGCGAGCCAGGCGCACCCCGCGACGAATCATGGCCACAAGGAGTCCCCAGCTCAGCGGGCGTCCGGCCGAGGGCTGCTCGGCGGCCCAGGGTCGTGCCGCATAGCTCGTCTGCACGTGCCACAACGGCAAGGAGCGTTCCGTGTAGCTATACTGCACAGGTCGCCCGGCCCGATAGAGGGCGTGCCAAAGCGCGTCGCCGCGCGGTGAAAAGCGGAGCGTCAAAAGGCGCTCGGACTCCGGCCCCACGGCCAGGACGTGAGCGGTCAGGCCGTCGAGCTCAACCTCGTCACCCGGCAGGAGGCGCGGCGGCGTCGGCCGGTTTTCCGTCGGTGTATGCCAATCGCCAGCGCCGAACAGAACCGCGCGCCAGATCCCGTCGCCCGCGGATGGCAAGGGCGCACCAAGCAGCCTGAGCTCGATCTGCTCCTCCCGAGCGCGGCCGCGCAGCGACGCCGGCAGAGTCGCCGCATCGTTGACCACGACGAGATCGCCCGGCTCTAGTAGCTGCGGCAGGTCGCCCACGTGCCCATCCGACAGGCGCGCAGCGCGCCGCTCCACGACCAGCAGTCGCTCCTCATTAGGGCGCTCGCGTGGCCAGGCCGCGGCGCGCATCACGCCCGCCATTCGGAAGCGACGATGCGTGTTCCCGACGCGACGGTCGCGCTGTTGATCATGCGCAGGATCTTTTGCGCCACGTCGGCCGGGCGGGCGAGCGTGGCTCGGTCGGCGTCGGGCAGCGCCGCGGCGTGCATGCGGGTGTCCATCTCGCCCGGGTCGACCGCGAAAAAGCGCACTCCGGTTGCGGCCATCTCGACGGCAAACGTGCGCATCAAATGATCGAGGGCGGCCTTGGATACCCCGTATGCGCCCCAACCCGGATAGGCGGACAGCGCCGCATCCGACGACACGGTGATTACCAAGCCGCGCGCGCGCAGCGCCATCCCGCCGGCCACCGCACGGGTAATGCGCAGCGGCCCGACCAGGTTCGCCTCGAGCACGCGCGAAAAATCCTCGCATTCGGTGTCGAGGAGGAGCGGCATGGGCACCGGGCCTAGTTGCGACGCGTTGTGCACCACAATGTCGAGCGGCCCCACCAGCGCCTGCGCCGCCCCGACGATGCCGTGCACCGACGACTGGTCGGCGACGTCGGCGACGTACGCGTGCGCCTCTCCACCCTCGGCGCGAATCGCCTCCACGGTGGCCTGGAGGTCAGTCTCGCCGCGCGCCACCAACACAACGCGAGCGCCGGCGCGGGTCAACGCGTGCCCCAGCGCCGCCCCCAGCCCGTGGCTGCCGCCGGTCACCAGGACCGCTCGCCCGCGCACTCCATCGTTCCCGCCTTCGCGATTCAGCCCCTGCGTCGTCATCGTCGTCTCCTTGGTCTCACCCGCAAGACTGCATGGCGCTCGACGATATGTCATCTCTAGTGCCAATCTGTTGGCACTATTCTATTGCGGCGTCACCGTTAGGAACTGGCGGTATGCTGTCTTTTTCGTCAATATGACGTCATGACGAGCTCGAACGACCAGGAGTTGGCCAGCCGACTGGCCAGCAACTTGAAACAGCTCCGCGACGCACGTGGGCTGACCCAACTGCAGGTCGCCAAGCTATCCGGCCTGCCACGGGCCACCTGGGCCAACCTCGAGTCGGGCAGCGGCAACCCGACGCTGCAGGTCCTCCATCGCGCGGCGCGCGCCCTGCAAGTCAGCCTCGAAGAGCTGGTCGCTGTGCCGCGTGCGAGCGGGCGGCACTATCCAGCCGGCACG
>JBBQIO010000566.1:0-3396 GCA_038325015.1 Polyangia bacterium | reverse complement strand
CCCCGCCTTGGACGCTTCGAGCTCGGCGTTCTTGCGAATGAGGTCGCCGACCAGCTTCTCGTTTTGCCGATGCAGCCGGAACGTGCGCAGCAGGCTCTCGACGGTGAGCCGCAAATCCGGCTCGTCCCACGGCTTGGGAATGTAGCGGTTGAGCCCGGCGCGATTGATTGCCGCAACGACGGCGTCGAGGCCGGCCTGGCCGGTCAGCAGAATCTTGGTGGTTCCGGGCGAGCGCTTGTGCACCTCTTCAAGCAGCTCGACGCCCTTCATCCCGGGCATGATTTGATCGACGATGATCACCGCCAGCGCCTCGTTGTCACGTTGCAGCTCGTCGACCAACTCGAGCGCGTCGGCCCCGGACTGTGCGACGTCGATGTTGCACTCGTCGCCAAAGCGCGCGCCCAGTTGCTGCCGGAGCGCTGTGAGAATGCCCTCCTCGTCGTCGACGCAGATGATGTGCTCTTTTTGGCTCATCCGCCGAGCCCGACGATCTCGCCACGCAACAGCGCCGCGACGGCGGGTGGTGTCTTGTCCGCCTTGGCCGAGACGGATTCGCCTGCGCGCGGCGGACCCCCGATCGGAAGCTTGACGGTGAAGCGCGTTCGCCCGGGTTGCGACGTGACGACAATCGACCCGCCGTGCTTCTCGACGATCTGCTTGACGATGCCCAAGCCGAGCCCGGTGCCCTCGCCCTTGGGTTTGGTCGTGAAAAACGCGTCGAAGATGCGCGGCATGACGTCGGTCGGGATTCCCGGTCCGTTGTCCTCGATGCTGACCGCCACCTCGGCTCCGTCGAGCTGCGTCTCGATCACGATCTCTCCCCGCCCACTGAGTGCCTGCGCCGCATTATGAAGTAGGTTCGTCCACACCTGATTCAGCTCGTCGACGTACACCGGCACCGGCGGTAGCGACGAGAACTTGCGGGTGACGTTGATACCATAGCGTAGCTCGGCGTGGAGAATTACCAGAGTATTTTCAATACCCTCGTGTAGGTCCGCAGGCGCGACCTTGGCCTGATCTAGGTGCGAGTACCCCTTGAGCGCACCCACGATTCGCGTGATGCGCCGGATCGCGGTTCGGATCGCGTGGGTGTTGCGGAACAGATACGCGTACTGCTCGAGATAGCCGACCAGGACCGCCAGCTCGCCGGGCGCCGTGCCCGTTGCCAGCTGCGCGAGCTGGAAGGCGGCCTCGCCGGCGCCAATTTCGACCAGCGTGCGGCACGAGGCCTCGGCGTCGATGACTCCGTGCTGCGTCAGGCTGGCGGCGAGCTCGCGCGACCGTCGCCGTAGCGAGGCCGGAGCCTCGATACGCGTCGCCGCCAGCTGCGGACCGAGCTGCTCGACGAGGGCAAAAAAACGGGTGCGGTCTTCGGGGCTCATGGTCAGCTCGCCGAGCTCGCGCGCGCGCCGCGCCAGACGGGGAACGTTGTCGGCCAAGTTGTCGACCGCGCCCTGAATCGCCGCGGCCGGCGAATTGATCTCGTGCGCGACGCCCGCCACCAGCTGCCCCAAACCGGCCATACGCTCGGAGTGAACCAGCTGCGCCTGCGCCGACTGCAGGTCCGACAGCGCCTGCGCCAGATCTTGGTTGGCGACGACGAGCTCAAGGGTGCGCTCCTTGACCTTGGCCTCGAGCTCCTCGGACGACTGCTGCACCTCGTCGTAGAGACGCGCGTTGGAGATGGCGATCGAGGCGTGGTCGGCGAAGGTCGCGACCAGGCGCAGCTCGGACTCGGAGAACGGCTGGTCGGCGTCGCGATTGACCAGGATCATGCCCAGGATGCGGTCCTTTTGTTCGAGCGGGACGACCAACAGCGAGCCTGAGACTCCGGCGCGCGCCGCCGGGTCGTGCAGATCTTGCTCGGCGTCGACGTCGACGATGCGCACCGGACCGCCGCGCCAGGCCACGGCTTCGCACAGCTCGACGAGGCGGTCGGGCTGCGAAATGTTGACCTCGGCGCCGACCACAAGACCGCTCTCGGGATCGCTCAGCACCAGCGCGGCGCGACGGGCCGAGGTGACCTGGGCAACCTCGTTGACCACTTGCCGCAACACCTGACCGAGGCCGAGCACCGACGAGACCGCGCGACCGATTTCGTGCAACGTCTGGAGCTCGCGCGCGCGCGCTGCGAGCCGCTCCTGATTTTCGCGCACGGCCCGCGTCATCTGCGCAAAGGCCACCGCCAGATCACCGATCTCGTCGCCGGTCTCGGGGACGATCTGATGCTCCAGATCGCCGCGCGCGACGGCGATCGCGCCGGCGTGCAGGTGACCGATCGGCCGCGTCAGTCGCCGTGACAAGATGCTGGCCAGCGACAGCGCCAGGGCGAGCGCCGCGGCCCCGCCGAGGGCCAACGAACGCCAGGCCTGCTGCCTGGCCAGCACGACTGCATCCTCATCGATGGCCACGGCCAGCATGCCGAGGCGCGTTCCGTCGAGGTTTTGCAGCGGCACGTAGCCGACCGAGTAGCGCCGGCCGAAGGCCCATAGATCCACGATGCGACCGCCACCCGCGAGCACATCGCGCGCCACCGTCGCCGGCGCACGGAAACCCGGCTCGCGTCGCCCGTCCTCGGCGATGAACGACGACGACATCGGAGCGTCACCCTCGTACACCACGACATCGGCCGACAGCTCGGCCTTCAAACGGTCGGCAAAATCCGAATCGAGCGGCACGGTCTCGACCACCGCCCCGCGCAGCCGAAAGCTCTCGTCAATCACCGGCGCCGACGCGCGAATGACCAGGCCGCGGCCGTTGGAGCGCGCGACCGTTACGCGGCGCTCGTACTGAAGCGCGCGCTTTTGTGCCAGGTCGTCGTCGCCGATCTGCAGCGCCGGCTCCTCTCGGCGATCCCGCGCATAGCGGGCGACGACGTGGCCAGCCGCATCGGTGACCTCGGTCAGGCCCGGGCGCGCCTCGTTGCGCCGCCCCAACAGTTCG
The DNA here is from genome assembly GCA_038325015.1 of Polyangia bacterium. GTDB lineage: Bacteria > Myxococcota_A > Polyangia > Palsa-1104 > Palsa-1104 > JBBQIO01. The sequence goes on along the minus strand of JBBQIO010000566.1, from coordinate 453 downwards.
GCGGCCGCGGCCGGATCGCGCTCCAGGAGGTCCGACAGCTCGCGCGTCTCGGACAGCCGGACGGTGTCCTCGAACACCTCTTGCACCTGCGACAAGACGAGGTTGAGCGCGACACGCAGCGTCCGCTCGGTCTGGGTTCGCGCGCCCGATCGCAACCCGTCGAGCACCAGCTGCATGGCGACCCAGGAGGCACCCAGGACCGGCAGGAGCGCCGACAAAACGATGATCAAGCCGAGCTTGTGGCGCAGCCGCAGCCGACCCAAGATCCCGTCGGGACGGGCCCGGACGCGGTCGGTCGCGCGTCGCTGCGGTCGCCGCTCGGTCACGGGCGGCGGCTCATCGCGGCACCACGAGATGGAAATAGATGGTCGCGAGCGGGTGCACCCTCAGTCCACTCAGACCGTTACGCGCCGCCACCACGACATCGGCGTGCGCCAGCGGCACCCACGGCGC
>JBBQIO010000565.1:0-3401 GCA_038325015.1 Polyangia bacterium | reverse complement strand
AGCTGCGTCGCCAGCTGCTCGCTGAGCCGAGCGATCCGGTGCCGACGCAGGATCCTTCCAGCCGCCAGTCGGGTCTGGTTTAAGCGGGGGAAGTTGGAAGGCCGACGCGCTCGGCCTATCCTAGATCCATGCGCTGTACGCTTGCCCTGTGCCTGCTTCTTTTTTCGCTCGCTGCCTGGGCCGACTCACCGTCGTCGCCGGGCGGTGCGACGCTCACGCCCGACCAAAGCGACGACTCACCGGACGACGTGGCGCCGCCCAAAAAAGCGACCAGCACTACGGCGATCGGTGGTCGACATCTGATCGTTGACCGCGGCCGCGCCGGTATCGACCCGGGCATGAACGCGGATCAGTACCAGGGCATCCGGCTCGACGGACCGGCGTTGCCACCGCGCGCGCCACACCTGCCTATTCTTCACGGGCCGCAGCGGATGACCTGGTCGGGCTTTCAGATCAAGGACGGCGTGCCGACGGTCTTTGTGCAGCTGACCGCGGCGCCTGACTATGCCGTCTCGGTGGATCGCGGGCAGGTCGTCGTGCGCCTCAAGAACACGACCGTCAAGCTGCGCAACAATCTGCGTCCGCTCGACGTCAGCGACTTCGGCACACAGATCTCCAGCATCGTCAGCCGCCGTGCCGGCCCGGACACAATGGTCACCATCAGTACGCGCGACGCCGCGGCGCCGACGCACCGTGAACGTGTCCAGGCGGGTGCCGGCGGCTTTCAACTACTGGTCATCGAGCTACCGCAAAAAGAGATCGTCGCGCCCTCCGTCCGCCCGTAGTTCCGCGGTCAAACCCGAAGGCACCCGTCGGGAACTTGCGACCCAGTCGAGCGCCGTGCGACGATCGGGGGGCGACCCCCTTACTCTTGCGCGGAGCTTTGCAATGCAGCGTCCTTCATGCGTCAGTCTGATCCTGTGCGGCGCCGTGTCGGCGTGCAGTAGCGGCGTCAACAAGACCATCCCGCTCGGTGACATGGCGGGCCAGGTCAGCCAGGATTTTGCGCGCCCCAACGCGGATCTCTCCGGCGACATGGCCACGCGGCGGCCCCCGTCGTTCGATCTCTCTTCCGATCAGGGCGGGCCGACCATCGTCGTGGTCACGCCGGCCGCCGGAGCCGACGTCGAATACAACACGCTCCACGTGACCGTGATGGTCACGGCCACGACCGGCGCGGTGGTCGACGGGGCCTCGGTGTTCGTGACCATTCCCGCGACGGGCAAGGGCATGGGGACTCAGACTTCACTGTCGCTCATCGGCGCTGGGCAGTACTCCGGCGCAGTCGACATCAGCGCGGTCCCGCAGGGGCCGGCCACGTTCATTGTGACGGCCGCCGATACCCTGGGGCGGCAAACCTCGGTGCAGGCCAGCTACGTGCACGACTCGGGGCCGATCATCACGTTCATCGAGCCCACCGCACCGACGGCGCATGGGTCGATCAATCTCGAATTTCTCGTGACCGACACGGTGCACACCGTCGATGCCAAGGCGGTCACCGCAGGGATTCGCAGCGGGAGTGACATCGCGCTGACGCTGGTCGCCGGCTCCAACCCGCTGCACTTCACCGGCGTCGTCACGTTCAATACCTACATGCCCGCGCTCGACGGCAACCAGCTCATCACCGTGACGGCCACCAATTCGTCGGGCGTGGTCGGCAAGGCCGTCAAGCCGTTCACCGTCGACAATCAGGGGCCGATCATCAGCTTCGTCAACCCGGTCGCCGGCGCCTTCGTCGGCGGCGTACTGCAGATTGCGGCCAACGTGAGCGATCTGTCGGGCGTCAATCCGGGCTCGGTGCTGGCCATCTTCGGCGGCGATACCTCGACCGCCACGCCGCTGACTCTACAGAGCGGCTCGACATCGCTCTACGCCGGCCTCTTCGACGTGCGCAAGCTCGGCGTCAACTACGTCCTGCCGATCTTTTCGATTCGTGCCACCGACACGCTGGGCAACGGCAACGAGCTCGGCGAGGAGATCATCGTCGACAACACACCGCCGGACCTCGAGCTCGACCCGGCCAAGATGCGTGTCGGACAGATTGTGTCGGGCGACGGCATCGAGTGCTCTCAGCTGTTCGATCCGGTCGGCAAGGATGCGGCCAACGACGGTGACCTCCTGCCGCAGATCATCACGCTGCGGGCGCGCGTCGAGGACCAGGGCAACACGGCTCCCGGGCTTAAAGTGGTGCGCGTCTCGGGCATCGTGCCGACGTCGGTCACGCTCTATGCCATCCCCGCGGGCGGCCGACCCCTGGCGGTCGACACCGACGGCGACGGCAAGTGCGACGACGTCAATCCCAACCTGGTGCCGACGGCAGATCTGGTCAGCGCATCGAATCAGGCGGTGGCCATCGCGCTGGTGCCGATTCCGCCGGCCGGGATCGCGGACTATTCGCCGCCAGTGCGTCCCTCGCCGTCACCGTTTTCCGACCCCAACTACGGGGCGGCGTGCAACGAGTACGGCACTCCGGGCTCGATGGTGCCCGAGCCACTGTGTCTCGCGGCCGGGCTGTTCGCGCCCGACGGCTCGCCGGACTTTACGGTTGCGATTCCCTACACCAGCGACAAGACGCCGGCCATCTGGACCATCCCGCCGGTGGCCATGACGCCGTCACAGTGCGTCGGCTTCCAGTTCGATTCGTTGAACCGTCTGCCGGGCGGATTGACCTGTATCGCGGTTCGCGCGCAGGACGCGGCGGGCAACAGCAACGTCTCGCCGCCCCTCTTGGTGTGCATCGAGCACCACAACGGTGCCGACTGCAACGAGTACGTCGCCGCACCGCCAGGCGGTGCTCATTGCGTCGGCACCTACAGCCAGATGACCAAGATGGACAGCAACACCCCGTGCACGCTGACCTCGCGCTTCGCCAGCGTCGGCGAGTTGCGAATTCTTCAATAGAGAGGCGTGCCGCCTCATCATCCCAATCTGATCTGGAGTCGATCCGTCGAGGAGTCGATCCGTCGAAAGTCGATCAGAACGTGGTTCTGGCGCTGGGCGGGGTCGAGCCGAACCAGCTCATCGTCGTCGAGCGCGGCGCCGGCTCGAGCTTGGCGTCGAACAGCCAGAACAGCTTGAGCGAGCGATTGCGGCCGACACGCTTGTAGCCGACTAGGCCGTACAGGATGTTCCAGTCGATGTCGTGCGGGTGCGGCCGGCCGACGTCGAACAGCGGGATGAAGTGAAAGTGCCATGAGCCGGCCTCGGGACCGCGGCCGCGCGTGTAGTAGGTGTTGAGCACCAACCAGTTCTCCGCCAGCTCACGGCGCCAGTAATAGGCGACCGGGAACGCGACCGTCGTGCGTGAGTCGCCGCGGACGATGTCCCAGTAGAGCGGAAAACCGATGGTCGTCGACCGCTCACGTCCGCCGAAATGCCAGACCAGCGGAAACAGGACGACG